>DDOT01000001.1:2245-20913 GCA_002341815.1 Thiobacillus sp. UBA2487
AAATCCTGCGTGATCGTCACGCGAATTCATGAAATGATCAGGCTAGTCCCAATCGCTGAACACGCGTCGCTGTGCATTACCATCAGCCAGATTTCGACCCGTTTTTTGCATGCGAAACAATACCGTATCCAGCGCTTCCGGCAAGGTGGCCGGATAATCCAGACTGGTGTGCAAACCACGGCTTTCACAACGCAACTGAGCCGATCTTACAATCAAATGAGCCGTGATGGCCAAATTGCGCAATTCAAGCAAATCATTGCTCACCCGGTAACTGCCGTAATACTCATCGATTTCTTCAGACAACAAGGCAATCCTGCGCGCTGCGCGCTCAAGGCGTTTGTTGGTACGCACAATACCCACATAATCCCACATCGCACGACGCAATTCTTCCCAATTGTGCGCCAGCAACACCTCTTCATCAGGATCTGCCACACGACTATCATCCCATTCCGGCGCATCAGGCAACTCCATCAAACCGCTGTCCTGTATGGCTCGCGCAACGGATTGGCCATACACCAAACACTCAAGCAACGAATTACTGGCCAAACGATTCGCGCCATGCAATCCCGAATGCGATACTTCACCCACCGCATACAGACGATCAAGGTCGGTACGCCCATCCAAATCCACCATAACACCACCGCATGTGTAATGCGCTGCTGGCACGACAGGAATCGGATCACGCGTAATATCGATCCCTAGATCAAAACAACGCTGATAAATATTCGGGAAGTGTTCGTGAATAAAATCGGCACCACGGTGAGTAATATCCAGGTAAACGCAATCGATACCACGTTTTTTCATTTCACTGTCAATGGCACGGGCCACAATATCGCGCGGCGCCAACTCGGCTCGTGAATCGTAGTCCGGCATAAATCGTTGACCATTTGGCAATTTAAGCAACCCGCCTTCACCGCGCACCGCTTCGCTGATCAAAAAGGATTTGGCATGCGGATGAAACAAACAAGTAGGATGAAACTGGACAAATTCCATATTGGCAATGCGACAACCAGCGCGCCAAGCCATGGCAATGCCATCGCCTGTCGCAGTATCAGGATTGGTCGTATACAAATAGACCTTGCCTGCCCCACCAGTCGCCAGCACAGTATGACTGGCGATCCATGTTTCAACATGATCGCGCCGACGATCCAGCACATAACAACCATAACAACGTTGCGGATCAAGCCCAAGCTGCTTGCCGGTAATCAAATCAATGGCTATATGTTCTTCAAGCAACTGAATATTGTTATGCGAACGAACGCGATCCAACAGGGTTTGTTGAACGGCATGACCGGTAGCATCAGCGGCGTGAACAATACGGCGCGCGCTGTGCCCGCCTTCACGGGTTAAATGGAGCTGGCCCGCTTGTTGTTCGCGGGTAAAGGGGACACGCATGCTTTCCAGCCAGGCAATGGATGCAGGTGCTTCAGCCACTACCTGCTCGACCGCTGCCCGATGACACAAGCCGGCTCCGGCATTAAGGGTATCTTCAATATGAGACAAAGCGCTATCATGCGGATCCAAAACAGCCGCGATACCACCTTGCGCCCAATCACTCGCTGAATCTACCAGTGATTTTTTGGTGACAATCGTCACTTGCAAAACGTCTGCCAAATGCAATGCCGTGGTAAACGCCGCCAAACCGCTCCCTATGATCAACACATCGGTTTTATTCATTCCAACCTTGCTCCCGAGCAGAACGGGCAAGCATATCAGAGCCCACACGGGTTATAAAGCGTTCATCCCTAAAAACAAACAAGGGACTGCACGTAACGCACAGCCCCTTGCCAGCACAAACCAAAAGATCATTACAAACGGGTAATACCCATGGCTTTCAGCACATATTTTTCATAAACGGGCTCCGAGTGCCCCGTCTTCATCTTGTACATGAAGTATTTCTCGAAAGCAACCTTGGCCAAATGCACCCACTTACCCTTTTTCGCCCAAGTCACATTGCGCGGCGGAATCTGCGGGAGGGCAACGAAAGCAGCGCCGGTGTCACCCATATCCGCCAGGCAGATGGTATTCCATGTGCCTGTGGTCGTCGCAGGTTTTCCTTCGAGCTCGTCTTTGATATTGTGCACGATTGCGGTCACCATGGACTCAATCATATAACCGGTTTTTGGCGTACCGAGTGGCACCGGCGTTTCTTCAACCGGCGGAATGGCAATACAGACACCTGCCGAGAAAATATTCTTATAGGCCTTGCTGCGTTGATACTGATCAACCATCACAAAACCACCCGGATTACACAGGTTTTCAACTTCGGCAACGGCTTTGGCGCCACGGAATGGGGGCAGCATCATCGAGAATTTAAAGTCGATGACGTGGTCGCGAATTTTTTCCTTGAGGTCGTTGTATTCCTCAACGTACATCTTGCCATTTTCAACCTTGCTCACCTTGGCGTTGCAGATCCACTTAATGTGCCGATCGCGCATCTCGCCTTCCAGCAAGCTTTTTGAATCACCAACACCACCCAAACCAAGGTGACCGATGTAGGGCTCAGAGGTAATATAGGTCATTGGTACTTGATGACGCATTTTACGGCGACGCAAATCGGTTTCCAACGCCATTGCATATTCGTAAGCAGGACCAAAGCAAGATGCGCCCTGGAAAGCACCAACCACCACATGACCGGGATTCTTCAAAAATTCAAGGTAATCTTCATACGCTTTTTCTGCATGATCAACCGTACATACCGAGTGAGTAAAACCGCCTTCTGGCCCGGCACCTTCCACCAATTCAAAGGCCAAACGCGGTCCAGTGGCGATCAACAGGTAGTCGTACTTAACTTCTTCACCATCTGCCAAGACCAGGCGATTATTTTGCGCATCAATTTTGTCGGCACGTTTGGCAATAAAGTTAATCCCACGCCGTTCAAGGTAGGGACGAATCTGTATCGTGGTTTCTTGACGTTTACGCCAACCCAGCGCAACCCATGGATTGGAAGGGACAAACTGAAACGTTTCCGACGCATTAATCAGGGTAACTTGATGCGACTTGTCCAACGCTTCGCGCAGTTCATAAGCGGCTGGCGTACCGCCCGTGCCGGCTCCCAATACAACGATGTGTGCCATAGATTTTAACCTTATTGAACGAAAAATTTACTGCGGAATATTAGCATACGTTGATATTGTAGTGAAACCATACATCAACGCAAATTTCAGAATTACTCAACCACCAAAATCGGTTTTATCTTCTACGATAGGCTCATGATGCTTGATCCATGCCTCAAAACCACCTGCCATGGAAACGGCTGCGGTATAGCCCAACCGTTGCAGTGATTGCACTGCTAATGCTGAACGACCACCTGTCCGGCAATAAATCAGTAACGCGGCAGACTTGTCGAGCAAGCTGGGATGATCTGGTGTTTTAAATTCTAATACACCACGCGGAATATTGACCGCGCCCGGCAAGCTGCCTGCCAGAAACTCATATTCTTCACGCACATCAATCACGCACGCATTTTGGCCCAGCATGACAAGTGCGCCGATCACATCGACCTCACGTATTTGAGCCTTGGCCTCAGCAACCATCTGTTGCGGGGTCATCATCTATGTATCACTCCTTAACCTATTGATTCAGCTCGGTTGCGCATGTGATCAGCGACACGCGCAAATGCATCGGATAGTTCGCGACGCAGATCATCATCTTCAACCACCTCTTGCAACGCACAGTCCATACACATAAGCCATTGATCACGCTCTAGTATGCCAATCGAAAACGGCAGATGCCGGCCACGCAGACGCGGATGACCATACTCCTGGATGTAGAGCTGCGGACCGCCCATCCAACCCGACAAGAACTTTACCAGCTTTTCTTCAGACATCGCAAGACTTTCACCATGCAACTTACGTGTCTCCCACGCCTCTGGCAACTCATCCATGATCTCATAAAAACGGTGCACCAATCGACGCACGTTATCAGCCCCGCCTATTCGATCATAGTGTGTTGTCACTACTTCAGTTTGCATACACCACCTCTGGACTACCACACAGGCGATTCGCCGGTACTGCACGCTGAATGGCTGCCGGCTTCGGCAGGTCCAATGCGCCCATCAACGCGATAAACTCATCTCGTGTACGGCCTGCAAGACGCTGGTTGGTTTCACGTTCCTGAATGACATTCGACACATGCCGGTGATGGTAATCATGTCCCGGGTAAACCAACACTTCGTCAGCCAAAGGCCAAATATTCTGGGTGATACTGTCATACAAAACACCGGCATCTCCACCCTGAAAATCTGTCCGTCCGCAACCACCGATCAACAACGCGTCACCGGTAAAAATCTTATCACGCCAGCGATAAGACATGCACCCGACGGTATGTCCTGGCGTCGCCAAACAAGTAATGGATTCTTCACCAAATTGCAAAGTTTGTCCATGGGTCAATTGATAATCAGCACAAGATAATTCAGCAGCCGCTGAGACACCGATTTTAGCCCCCGTCAACTTGCGCAGATCACTCGATGCAGTGATGTGATCCGCATGTACATGGGTTTCCAGCACTAATTTCAATTGCAAACCCAGTTCTTCAACCAGCGACTGGTATAACCCGGTATGTTCAAGCACGGGATCAATCAATACCGCTTCACACGAAACCAGATCCGCCAAGCAGTATGTGTATGTTGAACTTGCCACATCAAACAACTGACGAAAATAAGACATAAAACCTCCCAGATGCGGAAATCGACTGCTAGATACAATTTATGCAAAGATCCGGCTAGGAATAAAACACTTTCACCAAACCGATTCCCATCAGCAGCCAGGCAGGAACAGGAGAAAAAACCACGCGCCAGAATCGACTGTCCGGCACGTAGCCGAAGCCATGCACAAAGCCGGCACTAATTCCCCAAACCACTAAACTGATCAAACCGTGCCCCATATGCGACACGGCCGGCGGATAAAACGTCACCAGTACCGCCATAAAACCGGCCAGTACCAGTGACACACCACGAGCAAGCGAACTGTTCACAGCCGATTACCGCTTACCATGCTTTTCAGCTTCTTCTTGCAACTCATGGTTTTCACCATAAACCGCATTCACAATTGCCAACAAAACTGCCATTGCCACACCAAGAATCCAAGTAAAGTACCACATTTAATAACTCCTTGTTCAATAGGCCGAGTGATCGTTACGCTTGACAAATTCAAGCGTAACCTTGCCGGACATTACTTTGTATGCCCAACTGGTGTAGAAAATCACGATGGGCAGGAAAATCAACGTTGCGAAAAACATCAGTTCCAACGTCGTGTGGGACGACACGCTATCCCACACCGTCATGCTGGAGCGTGGATCTGTCGAAGAAGGCATCACAAACGGGAACATGGAAACACCGGCAGTACCGATCACGCCAAGCATATTGACCGACGAAGCAATGAACGCCATCACCGGCTTGTTACCCATCGCAAACACCAGCGAAAGCAAACCACCGACAAAAGCGGCTGCCGGTACCAGCATGGTTAGCGGATATGCGGAATAGTTATGCATCCACGCACCGGCTTGCATCACCACGGTTTTATCCAAGGGATTTGGCAAAGCATCCGGCAGATCGCCACCAGTCAGCACAAAGCCATTAATCCCCTTCATCACCCACAAACCGGCCAGCGCAAACAAGGCCAAAGACACCGCGCTAAATATCATGCTGGCTGTGCGACTACGCTTGTAAACATCACCTTCGGTGCGAATCAACAGGAAATTAGCACCATGCGCGGTAATCATGGTTGTGCTGACCAAGCCGGTTAACAAGGCAAACGGGTTAAGCAATTGCCAAAATGAGCCGGTATAGAACGAACGCAGATCATTGTCGAAATGGAACGGCACACCTTGCAGCAGATTACCAAATGCAACACCGAAAATCAGCGGTGGCACAAAACCACCAATGAACAAACCCCAATCCCAGGTATTGCGCCATTGTGCATTGTCAATTTTCGAACGATAGTCAAAACCCACCGGGCGAAAAAACAAGGCCCACAACACTGCCATCATCGCCCAATAAAAACCCGAGAATGCGGTTGCATATACCAAGGGCCATGCCGCAAAAATGGCACCACCACCGGTAATAAACCATACCTGGTTTCCATCCCAATGCGGGCCCACGGTATTCAGCACCACGCGACGCTCATTATCATTCTTGCCAACGAACGGCAACAGCGTACCCACTCCCATGTCGTGGCCGTCCATAATGGCAAAACCGATCAGCAGCACACCCACAAATAGCCACCAGATTAATTTTAATGCTGTGTAATCTAACATCTTATTCTCCTGTTTGCGGGTGCCCCTAATTTAACAAGGCACCCAAATCGATCAAGCTTGCGCTGATTTAAATCTTGTCAGCGGGTGCATGTGTTGGCATTGCACCGCCACCCACATGAGCCGTTTCGCCGTGATAGCGTCCGGTGTGCAGACTGCTCGGACCTTGGCGTGAAAACTTGAGCATGAGGTACATTTCGACAATGAACAACCCGGTGTACAGCGCGAAGAAACCAAAGATAGAACCGATCACGCTGGCTGACGACAAACTGGATGCCGACAGATAGGTTGGCAGCACACCAAAAATCGTCCAGGGTTGACGGCCATACTCAGCGACAAACCAGCCAAATTCGATCGCAATCCAAGGCACTGGAATAAACCAGACCGCCCACTTGAGCAACCATGGTTTTTGCATAAAGTCGTTTCGCACCGATGCATACAATGCCAAGGCAAACATCAGCAACAAAGCAAAGCCGACGGCAACCATGATTCGGAAGGTCCAGAACATGGGCGTTACAGCAGGCACCGTGTCATCTGTAGCCTTTTGCACCATTTCGGGCGTTGCCTTGGTTACATCGTCCGTGTACTTCTTCAGGAGCAGGCCAAATCCCAAATCCGCTTTGTGCGCATTGAACTCACCCAGCACGCTGGTATCGTGCGGGTTGGCACGCAAAATAGCCAAGTCTTTAGCGGCAATTTCACCGCTCAGGATACGTTGATAGTTGTGCGCCTTGATTTCATGAATACCGGGAATGGTTTCTGTGGTTGACCGGGTACCAATCAAACCCATGACATACGGAATTTGAATCGCCCAATCATTTTCTTGCTTGGCTTCATTAATTCCGGCAATCAGATTAAATGAGGCAGGCGCCGGTTCGGTATGCCACATGGCTTCAATCGCAGCCAGCTTGGTTTGCTGGTTTTCACCCACGGTGTAGCCAGATTCGTCACCCAGCACAATCACTGACAAGGCCGATGCCAAGCCAAAGGCCGCTGCGATACGGAACGAGCGTTTAGCAAACTCGATGTCACGTCCTTTGAGCAGATACCAAGACGATATGCCCAGCACGAAGGCGGAACCCGTCACATAACCTGCTGACACGGTATGCACGAACTTGGCTTGGGCTTGCGGGTTAAACAACACATCCCAGAAACTGGTCATTTCCATACGCATGGTGATGTAGGAAAAATCTGCCCCAGTCGGGTTGTTCATCCAACCGTTGGCCACCAGGATCCACAAGGCGGACAAGTTGGATCCCAATGCCACCAGCATGGTGATCATCAGATGCTTGACCTTGGACAATTTATCCCAGCCAAAGAAAAACAGTCCGATAAACGTCGACTCCAAGAAAAACGCCATCAGTCCTTCAATGGCCAATGGTGCACCGAAGATGTCACCGACATAGTGCGAGTAGTAAGCCCAGTTGGTACCGAACTGAAACTCCATGGTAATGCCGGTTGTCACACCCAGCGCAAAGTTGATGCCGAACAACTTGCCCCAGAATTGGGTCATGTCTTTATAAATTTGCTTGCCGGTAACGACATAGGTTGACTCCATGATGACCAGCAAAAAGGTCATGCCTAGTGTTAACGGGACAAACAGAAAATGAAACAGAGCGACCATCGCGAATTGCAATCGCGACAGATCGACTAATTCAGAACTGATCATTTGTAAGACTCCTTGGTTGCGATGGGGGACTGAGATGCTGCTGTTGATTCAATCGGGTGGGTACCCACAATCTCTGCACCCACCTGATCGGCCGTTACCGGCTGCTCAGGGGTAACCGGCCGAAAGAAAAACCACCAGATCAGATATACGGCAAACAACTTGACGATCAGTAAAACCACCAAATGTTTACCGAGCGGATGTTCCCATAAATCTTGCATACGTTTTCTCCTTTCAGACAATTACCTTATGGAAGCACTGATTAATGCCCGCACGGTCACAACGAAGGCTTGGCATCCCGGCATCGAACGACCTTCATCGTTCGACTCGCGATCATCGCGATTTGGTCTGCTTTGCTTCTCGTGGAGGCGTTAATCAGTGCTTCCCTAAGTATCTTCAACAACACCTCATGATTCAACGTGTCATTTTGACGCAGGATTGTTATTGCAAAGCGCGTGCCACATTTTCCGTCTGGTTACCTTTAATTCATCTCAAGCAACCGAACCGACACCACTTTACACCGTATCCGGTTTCAAACATATGAAATAAATTGGTATTTTTATCGTTTATCAAGTTACATCGTTGTCACAATTTGTCATCATTTCGACATCAATCTGACATGTATTTTTCTTTCGCCTACCAAACAACCCAGCCGGGCGCCAATATTGACATACATAACCCGAAAAAAATGGGTTAGAATGTCAAAATTGACATAAGCGATATTGAACATGCCGCACGGATCACTGGCCGAATTGTTATCGTATCTGGAAGAACAACCAGAACCCCGAATTCTGCTCGACAAAAATTACACTATCATCGCAGCCAATCGCGCCTACCGCGACACGTTTGGCGGTCACCAACCCATGGTTGGCCGCCACTGCTATGAGGTGTCACATCATTACACACGTCCCTGTGACCAGGCAGGCGAAACCTGCCCATTAAAAGCCAGCCTGCATAGCGGCCACGTTCAAAGAACCTTGCATTTACACCATACCGCTCGCGGCGAAGAACATGTCGATGTTGAATTGACACCCATTCGTAATCGACAAGGTGAACTGACGTGGTTTGTTGAAATGATGAACCCGATCAAACAAGCCAGCGCCTCTCCCGATCGGCGTGGCCTCGTTGGGCGTTCCGCCAGATTCAATCACATGCTCGAATTGATTGAACGGGTAGCACCCTCAGAGGCTGCCGTGGTGTTATTGGGCGAGTCCGGAACCGGTAAAGAGTTGGTGGCAGAATCGATTCACAATGCCAGTCCTCGCTGCAAAGGACCTTTTGTTCCTGTGGATTGCTCCGGTGTCACCGAAACCCTGTTTGAAAGCGAACTGTTCGGTTACGAAAAAGGCGCATTCACCGGGGCCACTCACCGTAAACAAGGGTTGGTAGAATCCGCCAGCGGCGGAACATTATTTCTGGACGAGATTGGCGATGTGCCTCTCAGCTTACAAGTCAAATTGCTGCGCTTGTTAGAAACCGGCACCTATCGTCGCGTCGGTGGCATTGAACCCCTGCGCGCCAATTTTCGCCTGATTTCTGCCACCCATCGTCCGCTAAAGACCATGGTTGAACAAGATCTGTTTCGCAAAGATTTATACTACCGAATCAGCACATTCCCCATCCATTTACCATCGCTGTCTGAACGTCGTGAGGATATTCCATTACTGGCCAAGACCTTACTCAGTAGAATCAGCCCTCACCGCAATTTAATCCTGCATCCCGACAGCGTGGCCTTATTGTCCCGACATGATTATCCAGGCAACATTCGTGAACTGCGCAATATCCTGGAACGGGCCAGTCTGCTTGCCGACAACGACACGCTGATGCCCGAACACTTGGGCTCTGAATTTGTCACCGCGCCACCCATCAATAGCAACCCGTTTTTTGGCACAGACATCATTCCGTTAGATGCGCTTGAACAACGCTACCTGCAATGGGTAACCGCCCACAGCACAACCGATCGCAAACATTTGGCTGAAAAATTGGGCATCAGCGAACGAACGCTGTATCGCAAACTAAGAAACTGATCAAACGCTACACATCCGATTCAGCGCTGATCGGGCGCCCATCGACTGGCCGCACGCGCATCAGATTCATGTGCCTCCACCCACCGGTCACCCTGCGTTGTGACCTCTTTTTTCCAAAATTCGGCCCGTGTCTTCAATACATCCATCACAAATTCGGCTGCTGAAAACGCGTCTGCGCGATGCGCCGCAGCGGTTAGCACCAACACAATCAACTCACCTGCCGGCAACTGTCCAATTCGATGTACAACGGTCACTCCGTCCAGCGGCCACTGTTGTCCGGCTTGCTGAACAATATCGTGCAATGTTGCTTCCGTCATCCCCGGATAATGCTCAAGCCATAAGGCACCTATCGTTTCGTCTGCGTCGCGCCCGCGCACCAGTCCGGTAAAACTAACAATAGCCCCTGACTGTGGACAAGCTTGCCTTATTAACGAAAACTCCTCGACACAATCAAATACTGCGCCCTGAATCAATATACGGATAAACATGGGAAAATACCTTAATTCACGAATAAATGCTAAAATCAGCCCCTTAAGCAGGAGTTTTGTGATGACATCCACGTTGGTAGATTCGTTTTCCAGACAAATCGTTTACTTGCGTCTATCCGTCACTGACCGCTGCGATCTACGGTGCAATTATTGCATTCCTGACGGATACAAACACTTTAAATCGACGGATGACTGGCTGACCTTCACTGAAATTGAGCGACTGGTAAGCATCTTTGCCAATCTCGGCGTTTCACGCATCCGCCTGACTGGTGGAGAACCGCTGACCCGGAAAGGCATTGACCAACTGGCGGCTAATTTGGCCAATATCCCTGGCATTACCGATTTATCGCTCAGCACCAATGGCACGCAACTTTCCCGTTACGCCAGCAACCTCTACGCTGCAGGTGTCAAACGGCTGAACATCAGCCTGGACACACTTAACCCGGTTCGCATGCAACAACTAACCGGCCACGATGTTGCAGCCGCTATTTTTGATGGCATCAAAACCGCGCATCACATCGGATTCTCACCCATCAAAATCAACATGGTGCTGATTCCCGGTTTTAATGACGATGAAGTCAACGCCATGGCAGCATTTTGTATTGATCACGGCATGATCTTACGATTGATTGAATTGATGCCGGTGGGCGAAAGTGGCCAACGCGCACATATGGCCACCCATAACCAAGCCATCAATATTCACGCCATCCGCGATCAATTAGTCCAACAATTCAATCTGGTTTCGGCCACCATTCCGGGTGGCGGACCTGCTTACTACCTGCAAAGCCCGGACGGGCGTTTCAGCGTTGGCTTTATTAGTGCGGTTTCCCAACACTTCTGCGACACTTGCAATCGTGTCAGGCTGGCAGTTGATGGGGTGTTGCACCTTTGTTTGGGCCGTGAAGACCAAGTCAATCTGCGTGAACCCATGCGTAAAGGCGCCTCGGATGACGATTTACGCAACATGATTATTCAAGCGATTGCGCAAAAACCTGAACGCCACTGTTTTAACGAACCGCAGCACAAAATTGTTCGTATCATGGCTGGCACTGGTGGATAATTACCGTCAGTTGGAATCCGCCATCCACACACCCGACTTTCCACCGCGTTTTTCCAGTAAACGCACCGACTCAATCACCATACCGCGGTCAACCGCTTTACACATATCGTAGACGGTCAACAGGCCAATATTCACCGCTGTCAGTGCTTCCATTTCTACACCTGTCGCACCCACGGTTTCCGCCACCACCTCACAAACCACCGCCGACAGCGCCAAGTCCACCGAAAATGCCACATCGATATGGGTTAGCGCCAAGGGATGGCACAGTGGAATCAAATCGCCAGTGCGCTTTGACGCCATAATGGCTGCAATACGTGCCACAGCCAACACATCGCCCTTCCCTGCCTTGCCATCCGTCACCATGCGCAGCGTGTCGGGCTGCATTCTGATACGACCACCGGCTCTTGCAAGCCGGGCTGTTGACGGTTTCGTCCCGACATCTACCATGTGCGCATCACCGCGTTCATTAAAATGGGTCAAGCCATCAGACATCACGCACTCCTGAAACAGGCCCCGTACCGGCCAACCTAGCAAAAAAACCACGCCGCGTGCATTGGGTTGCGGCTTTTGCCGCCTCGCGCTTGGCTTGACGATAGGTCAACACACTGGCTCGCGCCGCAAACACCGCATCGATATCCACGTAACGCTGTAAATTCAACACCAACGGTTGCAGAAAAAAACAACCCAAACCGTCCAGAAATTGTAAATGTACGGTTCCAGGCAACGTAGGAATATGCAGTGCCAGGCGCGACCCAAGGCCCTGACAAGGTGAAAGCGCTTCCAGCTTGTCATCCGCTTGCCATTCGACCAATCGGTCTGCCATTGGCACACGCGACAACACCAATCGGTACAGACCGGCCGGTATCAGCAAGTCCGCCATCCAAAAATCCCCCACCAAAACCGGATCGCGCAATGCGCAAGGCCATGTTCCTGCTGTTTGCCATTGTGCACAGGTTTCCGACAAATTGACAAAAACCTGTAGCACCTGATCAGACCACGCTTGTGCAGAGAGTCGAGAATCAGGCGTCCACCATTGGGATAACGTTGTGGCAATTGAATCTTTCCTGTCCGCCATTGCATCTGATGACACAGGTAGAGACGTGTCATTAACAACCGGACGTAATTGTCGGCTAAAGCGGCTACGCATCGAGCTCATACAGCGACGCCAACCGCCACTGCGTTTCCAGGAGATCTGCCAAGCCCTTGTACAAGCGCAACTCAGATTTTTCGCGCAAGGTATCGATAAAACGCCCCAACCAATCATCAAGAAATTCATGGGTGAACTCACGAATCACGTCTGGTTCGGCATGCTGATACAACCAGGCCAGACATTCGCTGATGGTACCCAGATAATCGGCCGGCAATCCCTCATGCATCAATCCGAGGCGCTGATAGACATCTGCCAACTCATGCGCCCGATAACCATCCAGCACCCCTTCTTCCAGCCAAGGCGTGGCAAATGGCGGACATTCAGCAGGAAAGGTAAACAAGCGCGTATGTTCGCCTTGCCATGCATCCAGCGCCGTCACATCAAGTTCCTTCAGGGCAATATCCAGCCAGTCTGGCGTGACAACCGATTGCTCGCGTAACACCGCCAGCGAATCNNAATCGGCAACCGGTTCAGCCAGCAGCATGGCACAAAAACGCCACGCTGCAATCGTCTCTTCCATCGAGATACCCATAACAATCAATGAACCGTGAGTATACGATAGATTCCGGCATTAATCAGCGACTGATGATCTGCATTCGCCCACTGGAAAGCATACACACCACTGGACAGAAAATACTGACGCAACAAGAAACCGCCCATCAACACCAGCACCGCCGTCAAGGCGACCGGAAAGCCGCTCTTCCATCCTGACGAAACCCCCTTGATTTCCATCAAAAACGGGATCAACAAGCCCAACCCGAGAAATCCGATTACCCAGCCGGCGCTGTGCCAAAGAATGTGCAAGGTAGCTTGGCCGCTAATATTGGAAGGCAAAATTACAAACAGCAAACCGGCCACCAGCAGAATTTCGATGCCAATCAACACCATATCAACCCGTTCAAAGGCTTTGCCAAATCCGTCATGGCGATGCAATACCGCGTGCTGCACCAACAACAACCATGCCAATGCCGTCGAAAAAGCAGAAACCGTAAACAGTGGTGGCACCAGCACATTGTGCCAAAGGGTTGCGCCGGGGAATGAGCTGATCAGAATACCGGTATACATGGCAGTTCCGACGCCACAAGCGATGGCAATCCAAGCCAAAATCGGGCTGAACAACACGGCAATACCGCCAATCAGTTCAATGATCGGAATATTGAACCAACGATCAACCAACGGCCCGACCAATGGAATACGGCGCAATGTAGGTTCTTCCAACACCAATGGCCAAATGTACAGCAACCCGCAAACCATCGCCCACACAATAAACTGCGTTCCCCACGCAATCCAGGAGGTTGGCACATGAATCGGATTCCAGGGCAACAAAATTTCCCAGACCCGTGTGGGATGCAGCAAATCAACCAGCAAAAGGGCCGAACCAACACCCAACATGGCTTCACCGGATAACGTACCCCACAGCGTCAGCACACGATCTGCCCTGAAATACTGATGAATAATCATGCTGATGGCAATCATTGCCGCGCCCATACCACCCAAGAACAAATAGGCGGCAACCAAAATACCCCAACGATCTTGCGTCGCCAAGGATGTAGCAAAATGAAGTGTGTTCATACCAGCGACTCCGGAAGCGTGTGAATATAATACACATTGGGACCTGTGCCGAGCTCGGTCATCAATGCTTGGGTGCGCCCGCTGGCCACTGCTTTAGAAACCAGATCGTTCGGGTCATTCAAATCACCAAAAATGCGCGCATGGGCAATGCAGGTTTCTACGCACGCCGGCTCCAACCCCTGCTCAAGGCGGTCATAACAAAAATCACACTTGTCGACACTGGGAACATCCCGCTTGAGAAACGCTTCACCGTACTCAGTACCCGCGCGTTTGATATCGTCATAAGTGGCACCATAACGAGAATCATAGGGACAGGCCATTGCACAGGCTTGGCACCCCATACAAATCTCGGGGTTTACCCGCACAATCCCGTTGGCTTCTTTCCATGTCGCCCCAGTTGGGCAAACGCTGACACAAGGCGGGTTATCACAATGGTTGCACAGTTTAGGAAAGAACTGACGGATAAATTTACCATTCACCTCTACCTCTTCGTCATACACATAGGTACGAAATTTCTCGGGATTCCATACCGGGGTTTGATTTTCTGTTGCACAGGCCGCCATGCAGGCATTACAGCCAACACAGGTGTCCAGGTTAATGAGCATCGCATATTTCTTCATGATTACTCCTAGGCGCGATCCAGTCGCACCGTAAATTCTTGTGTACGATAACCGCCGCTAACCGGCTCAATAAAATTGGGGGTGACTGAATTCAATGCCGTGCCCATTTTATAAGCATTGGTCAACGCCGGGTTTTGTGCACCAAAACCACTGTACATAAACACTGTGTCTTCGCGCACCAACCGGGTCAGATACAGTGACACCTTTGATTTTTGCTGCGTTAGCAAATTGGTAACACTCACCTCATCCCCATCGCTGAAACCCAATTTTTTTGCACGGTCAGCGTTCACCCAGAGACCTGTATAAATGTTGCCGCGAAAACGGTTAATACCGGCCAAGGTTAAGAAATCACTATTGGGCGAGCAGTGTGATACGGTGGGCGCCATGCCATAGATAAAATAAAATTCGCTTTCATCCATGGGTTTTTTCTCGTTCGTCCGACACGTGGTCGGAATTGCGGTCGCCAATACAGAGAAATACGGGTTGTCCCACAAACCATGCTGATCGCGCATTTTTCCGTACAGATTACTGTAAAACTCAGCGCGACCGCTTGGGGTAGGCAATGGCATCTTGCGCGGCATACCATATTTTTCGATTAATTCTTCGCCCGTTTCAGTCAGATACACCCCTTTTTCACGCAATTCCTGATCCAGTTTATCCGCACTGATCCCAGCATCTTGCGCCGTCAATTCAAAAGAAACCTGACGACTGGCCGCATTGAACGGGTTTTTAACCCCCTTGCGCCGGTATTCTTCGGTCAGCGTTTTAAGACGTGCGGCGGGCAACCCAACCAATTTTTCCAACGATTGGTAATAGGGTTCCGCACTACCGCTAATAATTTCCGTAAACTTGAGCAAGGCATCCGGCAAAATAACATTGTCATACAAGGGTGGAATCGCTGCATAACGGGTAATCAGCATATTATCCGGATTGGTGCCATTGCCATAAATCAACGGCTCATCGCGTTCCAGATAGGTCAACTCGGGCAACACCACATCCGCATAGGCCACCGTATCTGATGGCATGACATCCATCACGGTTACCAGCTCCATGTTTTTATTTTTGAGAACCGTATCCCAAAAATCAACCGGTGCATCGCGTAGTGGATTGGTGCCGTTAAATAAAATAGACTTGCACAGGTAAGGTTTGTCCTTCCACATCACCTTACCTTGCACCACGGCATCCAAGCCCACTTCGGTGGTAAAAGAAAATGCTGCCCAGTCGGGAGAATTTTTTGGGGTCTGTTCACGATATACCACCGACCATGCTGGATAACCGTGTGGATGGGTATTCGGATCAGATGCCGCTTTGGCTGCCCAATACACAAATGGCATGCCGGCCAGACTGGCCATCGGTGGCGCATCGGGCTTGTCTTTGTTTTCCCACATAGCACGCACACCACCGCGATAATCCGCGCCAAAGATCCAGCCACCCGGCACATCAAAACCACCCTTCAAACCCTGAATCATGGCTTGCACCCGACGCAACATCTGAATATTGCCATAACGGGCCCCCGACCAACCCGGCATCAAAATCGGCGACTTTGCCATGCTGAACTCGCGGGTTATACGCCGAATATCAGCGGCTGGAATTCCGGTACTGGCCGCCGCCCACTCGGGCGTATAGCCTTGCACATCTTGTTTTTGCGCATCAAACACCGTCCACATGGACTCACCAGCATATTGGAAACCAGTCGGCGTGTGCAGCACCGGCATCACTGCCGAGCCATCGGCTGCAACCGTGTTTTGATTGGAAAATGCGGGTAAGAACACCACTTTGCCGCTATCGGCATCGATAACGGCCGGTTCGCCTTTGGAAGAAAGGTACAATGCCCACGCGTTATGCTCATTTTTGCGAACCAAAAATGGCATATTGCTGTGACGCACCAGAAAATCCGTATCGTACCAACCGTTGTTCAGCATTTCTCGCAGCATGGCCAACGTGAAATCCAGATCTGTTCCCGGTTTGATCGCAAACCATTCATCGGCAGCCGCCGTGGTTTCCGACGCACGCGGGTCAAGAATAACCGTTTTTACTTTCTTTTCCCGGGCAGCGGAATAGCGAATGGCGCGGCATGTTGATACACCACCTATGCTGGCGTTACCAATAATTGACAGGATGTAATCACTGTTTTCATAATCTTCAATATTTTCGCCATGCACCACGTAATTACCGGTCATGGAATTGGTGCCAAAGTGCCCGTTGAATACACAGTTTTGCGTCGGCGAGGTAATCAGGTTAGGCATCTGATTGGCATGAGCAAAGGCGAATGTGGTAGGAATATAAAACGAACAGGTACTCCACCCACCATAGATCACCCACTCCCAAGGTTTGATCCCCTTGCTCTTGCGCGCAATGTAATCCCACGCCTCATCCCAAGTTGCAGAGCGAAACTTCATTTCACCGCGTTGCGTGCCTTCGACACGAATGAGCGGGGTCTTGATACGGTTGGCGCTATACACCTGGCGCACGCCAGACTGTCCGCGCGCGCATATTTTTTCGCCATTCAAGGTCGAGTTCGGATTTCCGCTTAACTTCATAATGCGTTTTTGGCCATTTTTCTCGGCCACAGTAATCCGCAACGAGCAAAACGATGAACAGAAATTGCAAATTGAATACACAAAATGCTCATCGCTTTTAAGATTGGTCGGCTCAGCACCTTCTTTCATCCATATCGGATTCCACTTTGCACCCGACAAGGTTGCCCCAACCACACTAACGCCACTTCCTTTCAGAAATGTGCGACGTGACATTTTTGGAAATTCCCAACTCATAACATTCTCCTGCACGCTTAAGGCTTGGCAAGCCCTTCGATCTGAGCATCCCGATCAGACAGATCACCGATTGTATCTACGCCAACGAAATCGCTAAATTAGCGTTTAAATATATACTAATCTTTTTATCGCCAGCGAACAACTACCAAAAGATCACTATGTCTAAATAATGGGGCAAACAAAATAACAGATTGATCTATTGTGAGAAATTGCGAATGAATTTTTTTGCATAACGAATCTTCGGACGGCCAGTCACACGCCGGACTGGTTCACTTGCTGCACACCGGACAGTTTTCAGAGCGAGTAAAACCCATGGTTGTCCATTGCATATCCGTTGCATCATAAAGCAGCAAGCGTCCTTGACTGCTCTCGCCTAAACCAAGCAGAATTTTAATGGCTTCAGCAGCTTGCATACTACCGATGATACCAACCAACGGTGCAAACACACCCGCTGTGACACAGGATGCCGATTGCATGTCTGCTGATGGAGGGAATACGCAGGCATAACACCCCCGATGTTCAGGCAAGCGTAAATCAAACACCGCCAATTGGCCAAAAAACCCGGTCGCAGCACCTGAAATCAGCGGTTTATGCAGCGTCGCGCAGGCATTATTGATGCGATAGCGCGTGCTTGCATTATCCGAACAATCAATCACCACATCAATCAGCGGCAATAATTGCCGCAAACGATGTTCATCCAACCTTTCCGGCATTGCATGAACCACAACATCCGGATTCAATGCCAACATGCGCTGGCTGGCTGAAACAGCTTTGTTGCGCCCCAGGCACGACATATCATGAGCAATCTGGCGTTGCAGGTTAGATAAATCTGCGACATCAGGATCGGCGATGCTAATTTGTCCAACGCCTGCCGCAGCCAGATACAGCGCCACTGGCGAACCCAAGCCACCGGCACCCACAATCAGGGCATGTGCATTCGCCAAGCGCTGTTGACCGTCAATACCGATTTGTTCAAGCAGAATATGTCGGGAATACCGCAACAACTGGTCATCGCGCATACCGGGCCTGCTTAGCTAAACGCCCAATAGCGCACCCAAT
>DDOT01000018.1:0-1945 GCA_002341815.1 Thiobacillus sp. UBA2487
GATCTGGATCAGGTTGGGCGTCATATAACCGGGCAAGGTCGGACCCCAGTAAATGCCTTTAATACCCAGCGCCAGCAGGGACAGCAAAACGGCAGTGGCTTTTTGCTCAAACCAAGAGATCATCATCGATAGTGGCAGGTCGTTGACGCCACAATTGAATGCATTTGCCAGCGCTACCGCAACTTGAATTGCAGAATGTGCATCATTGCATTGTCCGACGTCCAGTAGTCGCGGAATGCCGCCAATGTCGCCAAATTCATGTTTGTTGAAGCGGAATTTGCCACAACCCAGGGTCATGATCACGCTGTCTTGCGGGGCTTGATCGGCAACATCGGTAAAATAATGGCGTGCGGGCGATGCGCCATCGCAACCACCTACCAGGAAGAAGTGGCGAATATCGCCATTTTTGACCGCATCCACCACTTTATCAGCGACCCCCAGCAGGGTATGGCGACCAAAGCCAACGGTAATGCGTTTTTCTTCGGCATCCTCAGCAAAGCCGGGCAATGCTTTGGCGGCTTGAATCACCGGTGCGAAATCGCCATTTTCAATGTGGCGAACCCCAGGCCAACCCACGGGTCCGGTGGTGAAGATGCGGTTTTTATAGCTGCGCGCCGGCTCGATAATGCAGTTGGAGGTGATCACCACAGGACCCGGAAAATCAGCAAATTCACGCTGCTGGTCTTGCCATGCGCCGCCCCAGTTGCCTGCCAGATGCGGATACTGTTTGAGCTGAGGGTAGGCATGGGCCGGCAACATCTCACCGTGGGTGTAGATGTTGATGCCCATGTCTTTGGTTTGCTCCAACAGGAGCTTCAGGTCATGCAAATCATGGCCGCTTACCAGTATGGCCTTGCCTTTGAGCGGTGTAATGCGCACGGTGCCGATTTCTTGGGCGCCAAAGGTGCCGGTATTGGCGGCATCAAGCAGCTCCATGACTTGGAGATTGAGTCGGCCCACCGCGAGAGCGTGTTCCAGCAAATCGTCCAGATTGGACGGATCACTGGCCAGATAATCCAGTAATGCCTCTACACCAGCGTCAACGGCATCGCTTTGGTAATCGAGCATGCGTGCATGGTAAGCATAAGCGGCCACGCCCTTCATGCCGTACAAGATTAACGCGCGCAAGCCGATGATGTCGGCACCCAAGTCAATTTCTTGTGCCTTGATCGATGCAACAAGTGTGGCTTGTTCCATCATTTTGTCCAGGCTGTCCGCCGGTTGAAAGGCGGCGGCGCCGGTCAGTTGGTCTGGGGTTATTCCTTGCTGGCGCGCAGCCTCTTCGTAACGGTCGCGCATGCTGTCGCGTCGTTGGGCAGCCTCTTGGATCATTTGGCCAAAGCGCGCAGCATTGAAGTTGACATTGGTCAGGGTGGTGAACAGGGCATATAGCATGAAACGGTCGGTATCTTGATCAATTACGCCAAGCTTCCGCGCGCGCGAAGCGTATTGGGCAATACCTTTTACTTGATAAATCAACACATCTTGCAAGTCGGCGGTGGTTTCGTCCTTGCCGCATGTGCCCGGTGCTGCTGCGCAGCCGTGTTGAGGATTGGTGTGGTTGGTTTGCTCGCATTGATAACAGAACATGGTGTTGGCCTCGATGGATTAAAACGACAAGCGCATCTTAATTAATTGATGTCCGCATCGCCTTGACTTGGGTCAAGCCGGATACTGGAAATACCGGTTTATTTTGTTGAAGCAACTCATTTTATTTGTTTTATAACAGTGTTGTGTCAGGTTTTGGTAACCATGGTGCGATCAAGCCCCGTTTATATTGCAGCGCATGATGATGTGGGTGAACAAGACAATGATTAACCCGGTTTTTCATAAATTAACGCGAGCCATCCCCTGCGTTACCTATGGAAATGTTATTCTGTGCAGCGTACGAATAACGATGCTACCCTTTCATAACATGCCACGCTGTAACAAAATCCTGCGTGAT
>DDOT01000018.1:1978-6486 GCA_002341815.1 Thiobacillus sp. UBA2487
TCTGCTGAACCGGATGGGGGTGGTGTAGAATTCACCCATGACGATAAGATAACCATGCCGTTAACATGCCGTTGAATGTCCCCAATATACTCACTTGGTTGCGTATTCTGCTGATTCCTTTGGTGGTGGCCGTGTTTTATGTGCCGCACGGCGGGTGGTTGCACGCCCGGATGAATAGTGTTGCCGCTTTGGTATTCTTGCTGGCGGGTATAACCGATTGGCTGGATGGTTACTTGGCGCGCCTGTGGAAGCAGACATCGGAGTTTGGTGCATTTCTTGATCCGGTCGCCGATAAACTGATGGTGGCGGCCGCACTGGTGGTACTGGTGCAGTTGGGACGGGTCGATGCGCTGATTGCGCTGATTATCATCGGCCGGGAAATTACCATTTCAGCGTTGCGCGAATGGATGGCCAGCATCGGGGCGCGTGGCAAAGTAGCCGTGTCCAAGCTGGGTAAATTAAAAACCACAATCCAAATGATCGCCATCGAATTGTTGTTATGGCATGACAGCTTATGGGGGATCTCGATGCAATTGGCCGGGACCTGGTTTATCTGGATGGCGGCAGTATTGACCTTGTGGTCGATGGTGTATTATCTGCGCTGCGCGATCAGCGAAATTGTACAACAACAGGAATGAGCAGAATGACACAATCTTCTTCTCGGGTGTCAGGCCATAACAACGGCTTGACGGCCTTGTCACTGGCGGCATTGGGCGTGGTGTTTGGTGATATTGGCACCAGCCCTTTGTATGCGCTGCAGACCGTTTTTACCGGCGATCACGCCGTATCAGTGACACCAGATAATGTATTGGGGATATTGTCACTGGTGTTATGGTCGTTGGTGTTGGTGGTGGCAGTTAAGTTTGTGGTGTTCATCATGCGGGCTGACAACCATGGTGAGGGCGGTATCATGGCGCTGATGGCCTTGATACAACGGGTGCTCAAGGAAGAAGCTGGGTTGCGTAACATGCTGATCATGCTGGGTTTGTTTGGCGCGGCCCTGTTTTTTGGTGATGGTATTATTACCCCGGCCATTTCGGTGTTGTCAGCCATTGAGGGGTTGGAGGTGGCCAGTCCCAGTTTGACCCCGTACGTCATTCCATTGTCCATTATTGTCTTGGTGGCATTGTTTCTGATTCAACGCAAGGGAACATCGGTGGTGGGGGGGATTTTTGGCCCGGTCATGGTGGTATGGTTTGTGGTGATTGCGTTACTGGGCGCACGGGCCATCGCCACATTGCCGGTGGTGCTGCAGGCAGTCAATCCGGCGTGGGCGATCCGGTTTTTACTCGGTCACGGAACAGCCGGTTTTTTATCACTCGGGGCGGTGGTGCTGACAGTGACCGGGGCCGAGGCGTTGTATGCGGATATGGGGCATTTCGGCGCGCGTCCGATTCGTTTGGCGTGGTTTGGCTTGGTATTGCCCGCGCTACTGTTGAATTATTTTGGCCAGGGGGCCCTGATGATTCATAACCCCAGCGAAGCTGCCAACGCATTTTATGATTTGACGCCCAAATGGGCATTGTATCCGATGATTGCCCTGTCAACCGTGGCTACCGTGATTGCATCACAGGCGGTTATTTCCGGCGTATATTCCATGACCCAGCAAGCCATACAATTGGGTTTTTTACCACGTACCAATGTTGTGCACACTTCGGCACGTGAAATGGGACAAATTTATGTGCCGACCATGAACTGGTTGATCATGCTGGGGGTGTTGGCCTTGGTGCTTGGTTTCAAGTCCTCTGCTAATTTGGGATGGGCTTACGGCTTGGCGGTAACCGGTACCGTATTGATTGATACGGTATTGGTGTTTGTGGTGGCGCGGCGCTTGTGGCATTGGAATAAAGCGCTGATTTTGGCAGGGTTGGTATTTTTTCTGACCATAGACTTTGCTTTTCTGGGCGCCAATCTGGTTAAACTGTTTCAGGGCGGTTGGTTTCCGTTGGCAGTTGGCAGCTTCATGTTTATGTTGATGACCACATGGAAACGTGGCAAAGAATTGTTGGCCGAACGTCTGCATACGCAATCGATCGCGTTGAAACCATTTTTGGCGGGTTTGTTGGCGCACCCGCCGCTACGGGTGGATGGTACGGCGGTATTCTTGACCACCAACCTGTCTAAAGCCCCGCATGCGTTGTTACACAATTTGTTGCATAACAAGGTGTTGCATCAGCGGGTGTTGTTGTTGACCGTGCGGACGCGCAATATGCCGTGGGTGGCCGCCGACGAACGTATCGAAATCGAAGATTTGGGCGGGCAGTTTTACGCGATTACACTATATTTCGGTTTTAAAGAAGAACCCGATGTGCCGAAAGCATTGGAAACCGTGCAACCAGGTGGACAGCCGGTTAATCTGATGGAAACCTCGTTTTTCTTGAGTCGCGAAACCCTGATTCCCACAAAAATGCCTGGCATGGCTTTGTGGCGGGAACGTTTGTTTGTCAGTATGGCCCGTAACGGCAGTAGTGCCACGGCATTCTTTCATATTCCGACCAATCGTGTGATTGAATTGGGTACTCAGGTAGAGTTGTAATGGCGGTACGATCGTTATTGCGTATGGGAGACCCATTTCTGCTGCAAAAGGCCGAGCCGGTATTGTCTTTTGACACCCCCGAATTGCACGAACTGATCGCAGACATGCGCGAGACAATGGCGGCACATAACGGTGCGGGACTGGCTGCACCGCAAATCGGTGTGGGCTTGCAGGTGGTTATATTCGGCATGGGTGTTAATCCGCGTTATCCGGATGCCGAACCGGTACCGGACACGGTGTTGATAAATCCGGAATTGATCACGCTGAATGAAGACATGGACGACGCCTGGGAGGGTTGTTTGTCAGTGCCGGGAATGCGTGGATGGGTGCCTCGCTATTCGCATCTGCGCTATCGTGGTTTTGATCTGCATGGACAGTTGATTGATCGAACCGTAACGGGTTTTCATGCGCGGGTTGTGCAGCATGAAGTGGATCATTTACAGGGAATTTTGTATCCCATGCGCATTCGTGATCTGCGGCAATTTGGTTTTGTCGATGTGTTGTTTCCAACCATGGATCCTGCACAGGACAACTGATTTTTTCAAAACAAGCCGGTGCTGATGCGCCGGTGATCCTTGGTTTGCCTGTTTCATGATAAATCCTTGCTTTGTTCACTTGCGCTTGCACTCGGAATATTCTATTACGGACGGCATTGTGCGTGTGGACGATGCGGTAGCGCGCGCCGTACAAGACGGTATGCCGGCGTTGGCGTTGACCGACCTGTCAAATGTGTTTGGCATGGTCAAGTTTTATCAGGCTGCGCGCAGCAAAGGCGTCAAGCCGCTGATCGGGTGTGATGTGTGGATCAGCCAGATGCAGGCTGATCATCGCCCTGCGCGCCTGTTGTTGTTGGTGCAAGATCGCGATGGCTTTCGGCGATTGTCTGAGTGGTTGACGCGTGCGTTCAGGGAAAATCAGGTACGTGGGCGCGCCGAAATTCGTCCGGAATGGATGGAGCAGGATGGTACAGCCGGTCTGATTGCACTGTCCGGCGCGCAATCGGGCGATGTCGGGCAGTTTGTGTTGGCAGGCAATCTGGCGCAGGCTGTCCAGCAGGCAAACTATTGGGCGCGTTTGTTTCCTGACCGCTATTATCTGGAGCTGCAGCGGACCGGCCAGCAGGATGCCGAGGACTGCTTGCGCGGTTGTGTGCAGTTGGCAGCCGAGCTGGATTTGCCGGTGGTGGCGACCCATCCGGTGCAGTTTATGGATGCTGTTGATTTCAAAGCGCATGAGGCGCGCGTGTGTATCGCTGAGGGAGCGCTGTTGGCCGATCGCCGGCGAGCACGGTTGTTTACTCCGGAGCAGTATTTCAAAACCCAGGCTGAAATGGCTGAGCTGTTCGCCGATTTGCCTGTGGCTCTAGCCAATAGCGTTGACATTGCCCAACGCTGCTCATTGGCGTTAACGTTAGGCAAAAGCCAGTTGCCGCAGTTTCCTACGCCGGAAGGCATGACACTGGATGATTTTTTGCGTGTTCGGGCAGCAGATGGCTTGCATCAGCGTCTGTTGGCGTTGTTTCCTGACGAAACGCAACGTGAGCAGAAACGTCCGGTGTACGAACAACGATTGCAGTTTGAATTGGGCACCATCATTCAGATGGGTTTTCCGGGCTATTTTTTGATTGTGGCAGATTTTATCAATTGGGCCAAACACAATGACGTACCGGTTGGTCCTGGTCGGGGCTCTGGCGCAGGTTCGCTGGTGGCCTACGTGCTGGGCATTACCGACCTTGATCCGTTGCCGTATGACTTGCTGTTTGAACGCTTTTTGAACCCGGAACGGGTGTCCATGCCCGACTTTGACGTGGATTTTTGTCAGGATGGACGCGAACGGGTGATTCAATACGTGAAGGATAAGTACGGCCACGACGCTGTTTCGCAAATTGTTACCTTTGGCACCTTGGGGTCGCGCTCGGTGATCCGCGATGTGGGGCGCGTGCTGGATTTGCCGTACAACCTGTGCGATCAGT
>DDOT01000120.1:0-11077 GCA_002341815.1 Thiobacillus sp. UBA2487
TTGGGCGTATGAATAACGACGCCACGCTTTCATAAAATTTCACTCTGTAACAAAATACGGCGTGATCATCACGCGAATTCATGAAAAGATCGGGTTAATTCAGCAAGATTTTTGGCGCCAAGGTGTCAAGTACCGCATGGTGCAGTTGCTCCAAAAAGCAAAAGTGCAGATAGCGCAACCCGAGTATGTATTTCTCTGAGTTGGACCAATTTTCGGGATTAAACTCGGTAAACGCCCACTCATACAAAACACCGTTGCCATGATCCTGCATGCAATAGGTTTCATTGCGCCAGGTGCGTTGTAAACGAGAGCGAATCTCGGCTGATACCGGCATGGCCAGCAGACTGGAAATCGGCATGAAAATACCAACCCGCAACATATCGCCCATTACCGAAATCGAATAGTAATAACGACTTTCCTCGCCTTCGCCAATGAAGTTGGGCGCTACTTCAATTACCAGTGAGCCAAATTCAACATCCATCGACAGCAGTCGCGGAGACACATAAGCACTATCGCTACCAATCAGCACCTCAATTGTCTGGGCTTCGGTCATCAGGGCCTTGAGTATGCTCTGGAAGAAAAATTCGCGAGCAGCCAACAGGTTGATTTTACTCTGGATATGCGGAGAAAGCGTCATGGGCAAGCATCCTGATAGTAACAAGCGTAAACAAATTATACGTAAAGAAAAAGCAGACAAAAACAGCGCAAATTGCGTAGTTTTTTACTGCTTTCTTCAATAATTTGTCATGCATAAGAAACGAAATTGAAAAAATCGTCGTGTAGGTGTCTGCGGTGTCGCTCAATCCGTAGCGGACACATGCGCCACGCCGCATCACCATTGTTAAGCCATCATGGTCAGGGCGAGGTTCAGCGCTGCTGCCGTCCTCCGTCAGTTGCGTTCTATCTATAAATAAACGCATTATTTATAATTGAATCGTCGTGATAACGAATGTCTCAAACCATGAAACCTGCAGGGGTGTTGTCAGGCATGCAACAGATTCTGGTTGCGATAGGGCTGGTTACCAGCGTGATCAATGTGCATGCCGATTGCTGGGATGACGCAGAACGACGGTATGGGGTCTCTCGTTATCTCTTGTTGGCGATTGCGCAGCAAGAGTCGGGGCTGAATCCGCTGGCGATCAATGTTAATCGGGATGGCAGCTATGACATTGGGTTGATGCAAATCAACACCAGATGGCTGGGGCAGTTGCGTACCAAAGGGATTACCTCACATGATTTGTTTCAACCGTGTATGAATTTGCAGGTAGGTGCATGGATCCTGGCCAACAATTTCGCCAGATTTGGCCGAAACTGGCGGGCGGTGGGCGCCTATAACGCAAGCACAGAAGGCTTAAGGCGTCGTTATGCCTGGCAAGTGGCGCAGACGTTTGGCAGCATTGCGCGTGAATATCGGCTGGATGAACACAAAATCGATGCAAATTAACGGGTTGACGGACAACATCAGTGATTGTTTCAAGATGAGTCACCTAGTGGCTGTAAACAGAACATGTCTGTTGCGGGGTGGATGAACAATGGGCGTGGAAGGAGATGGCAGTATGCAGCAGGCAATAGGGCTATCCGGAACGGCAGCAGGGATGATTGGCCAGCAACGTGCTTTACAGGTGTTGCAGGGTGCACTGGCGCCGATTATGCGTCATTTGCAAAATGCCGGCGTACAAGAAATCATGATCAATGCGCCCGATAACATTTGGATTGAGCAAGCCGGGGTGATGACGCCTGTGGCAGAAACCTTGTCCGAATTGAATATGGACATGGCGATACGTGCATTGGCCAGTGTGAATGAAAAACGCGCATCGGTATTGATGGATGCCCGACTGCCGGCACTGCGCGTGGCAGCCGTTATGTCGCCGGTGGCTGTACGCGGGCATGCCATGTGTCTGCGTCGTCATCGTCAGCGTAGTATGGTGCTGGAAGATTATGTGCGCAGTGGGGCATTTGCAGCGGGCGTAACCGATACTGCTCGATATGGCCACTGTGATGCCAGACCGTCAGACGACCACATACGGCAGGGCGGGGACGCGTTAAGCCGATTTTTGCGCTGGGCGGTGTCAGCGCGCAAAAACATTCTGGTAGCAGGCGGTACCAGTTCAGGAAAAACCACTTTGGCCAATGCGCTGCTGGCGGCCATACCGACCGACCAACGTGTGATTACGTTGGAAGATACGGCCGAACTTCAACTGCAGTTGCCCAACCACCTGTCGTTTGAAGCCAACGCAGCATTGGGGATCGATATTCGGCGGTTGGTAAAAATGTGTCTGCGGTTTCGCCCGGATCGGATTGTGGTGGGGGAAATTCGGGGTGCAGAGGCGTATGACCTGGTCGACTCTCTTAATACCGGACATTCGGGCGGCATTACCACGATCCACGCCGATACGGCGGAATTGGCCTTCGATCGATTGGAAACCTTGATGCGTATGGCAGCAGAATCAGCGGGATGTGAGCAAACCGCCCTGCGCCAACGCATTGCCGGTACCTTTAATTACATTATCCAAACGGCAAATGAACACGGTCGGCGCAGACCGGTCAGGGTGCTTGAGGTGCTGGGCTACCGACAAGGTGAATATGTATTTCGTGAATTATTTACAACCCGACCTGCGCATCAAGTCGCCTGATGGGTGCGCTGATGACATTGTCAGGTCAAAATCAGAACAGGAGAGCGTATGAGTAACGTTTTTTATACCCCGTTTTGTTACATTCTGACCAATTTATTGATCAGTCAGAGCATGGTTGGGTTAACGGTTGCCATCGTGTTGGCCGTTGGCATCATCGCATGGATTACCGACTTGGGCGGGCGGGGTTTTCCTGTGATGACGTTTCTGGTGGTGGCCATGGGGATTGGCATCTTGCTGGGTATCCCCAGCATCATGAGTGGCATGGGGGTGGCCATTCCCTGTGCGGGAGGTTGATCCATGACCAAACGCATCACACCGGTTGCGGTGCGCTTGTCAGAGGTCAAAATGCTGGCGGGTGGAGAATTTAAACTGGTGATGGCCAATCTGGCGTTTGCCGGCGTCACCTTGGTGATGCTGCACATTTGGCAATATGTGCCCGTTGCGCTGTTGTTGCACGGCATTTTGGTGCTGGCGGCACGGCGCGATCCACGCCTGCGTGAGATTTATCTGGGCTATTCGATGCAAGGTGATCGGTATGTTCCGTGGCCGTCACCGACCAGACAGCGGTTGAACAGGCGTCCGTATGGATTCGCCCGCGAGGAAGTGTGTTGACGATGGCATCCGAATCCATTCGCCCATTTGCTGAATTATTGCCATGGATGTTCATGACCGGCAATGATGATGTCGTGGTTAACAAAGACAGCAGCTTGACGGTTATTTATCGGCTGCAAGGGCTGGATCATGATATGGCCAGCAATGAAGACCTGGCCTGGTATGTCAGGACATTGGATCAAGCCTATGCCGTGTTTGATGAAACACCCTGTGTGTTTAACTGGTTGGTGCATCGCCGTCGCATCACCGATTATCCGCAGGCGGAATTTCCCGATCGTTGGAGTGCGTTGCTGAATGAATTGCGTCGAGACAGGTTTGTGACAGGGCATCAGTTTCGTAATGAACACCTGTTGGTGATTTCGCTGGAGGCGGAAAAAGGCATGGGTAGTCTTGCCGGTCGGTTGGCATTTTATGTTGAGCAAGGCAAAAGTGGTATTCATGCGCTGTGGCATGTATTGACGGGACTGTTTCGCCAAAACGAACATTTTGCATGGACAGCGGCAGAGTTGCAGACGCGGGTGCGTGAATTTGAAACGCTGTTGCAGCATTTTACGGAACGATTGGCAGGATTGGGGTTACAACGGGTGCAAGGCGATGAGTTGCGTGGGGTGTTGCGACGCTGTGCCAATCCGTCGTCAACCCAGCAACGGGTGGTACACATGCCGTTTCTGGATACGCAAATGGCGGATGCCGAATTGCAAGTGGGTATCGATACATTGGTAATCGCAGACCGATTATGGCTGAAAGGGTTATCGTTACGCGAGCCGCCGATCAGTACCCAACAAGGCATGTATGACAGTTTGTTAGCCGTCGACGGTGAAATGATATTCAGCCAAAGCTTTCGCTTGGCAAAACGCAAAAAAATTGCCGAGTGGCTGATTAGTGTGCGTCAATATAATGATTTGTTGCGTTATTCGCCATTTACATGGTTGTATCTGGCATTTAACCGCACAGCTGATGTGCGCGCCAATGATGCACGGACCGAGGCAGCAGAAGACGCCCATCGGGTTGCCAATCTGGTTGAGATGAAAGAAGTGACGTTTGGTTGGTATGCGGCACAGATAATCGCAATGGGGGAGTCTGAGACAGAGGCCGAGCGCTTATTGGCGCTCATCAGTGGCAAATTGGCGCAACATGGTTTGACTGCCGTGCGTGAAAGTCTGCATTTGTTATCGTGTTTTGCGGGCGGCTTGCCAGGCATGCATCCCATGTTGCGCCGCTGGTTTTTTCTTGAGCTGCCATCGCTGTCCGATTTAACCCCGATTCTGACGGTTGATGCGGGGCAACCCGAAAATGTCTATCTGACCGAACAACGCGGGCGCTTTTCGCCAGCCTTGATCCTGTTGGAAACCGCGCACAACACCCCTTGGTATTTTAATTTTCATGTGGGTGATTTGGGCCATGCGCTGGTGGTAGGGCCGTCACGCTCCGGCAAATCCAGTGGCATGAATGTGCTGATCGCCCAGTTTCGCAAATACAACCCGTGTCGCATCATCATTTTCGACAAAGACCGTTCCTGTCGTATCCCTACTTGCATGATGGGGGGCGATCATATTGACGTTACGCGCCCGGAAATACGCTGGAATCCGTTGAGCTTGCTGGGTGACCCAACGGCATGGGAGTGGTTGAGCGGATGGGTGGAAGGTTTGGTCGGTGCGCGGGGGTATCAATGTACATCGGAAGACATCAAGGATATTTGGCAGTCGATACAAGGCTTGGCAGATCAAACGGCAGCCCATTGGACGCTCGGGCATTTGCACGCGGTGCTGGCGCCGCACTTGCGCGCCGAGCTGGATGCTTGGGTGGGGCATGGCGCGCTGGCGCATTATTTCGATCATGCAGAAGATACATTCGCGCTGAGCGATTTTTGTTGCATTGAAATGGGAGAATTGCTGACCCGCCCCATGGTGGCCCGGGCGTTTATCGATTATGCATTTTTCAGAATTTATCAAGCGCTTCGCGATACCCGTCGGGGGGTGGTGCCTACCTTGGTATATGTCGAAGAATGCTGGTTTATGCTGGAGCATCCGTGGTTTGAGCAAAAAATTCGCGATTGGACCAAAACGTTTGCCAAGCTGGTGGCACAACTGGTGCTGGCTACCCAGTCGCTGGAGGATATTGCTGCGTCTAATGTGTTCGCCAGCCTGCGCGACAACATTCAGACCCGCATTTATCTGCCGAATATGAATGCCGCATCGTCTCGCCTGATGCCGCTTTATCGCGATCAGTTCGGACTGCAAGTTGAACAAATCGGCAAAATTGCACAAGGTCGCGCAAAGCATGACTATTTTATTCAGCAACCTGGGGTGTTTCGCAAGGCGGAAATGCCACTGGATCAGGCCACGCTGGCAATTGTGCGTTCAGACGCCCTCGCCCAGCATGTGTTTGATCAGCATGAACACAGTGGTCGCGCTAATTGGCGCGAGGAATACCTGGCCGCCATGTTGGAGCAACCGTCATGAAAAAAAGCACTGGCTGCTGGTTGACGCGAAACACCGGTAGGTACTGCTTGTGGCTGGTATGCTCAAGTTTGTCTTTTTCAGCGCTGGCCGGGGGTGGTGCGACTGCTGTTGCCACGCCGCCCGCCACAGAATGGACCCAATTGTTGAATTATGGGCAGTTATTGAAAAACACGGCGAGTCAGGCGGCACAAGTTGCCCAAGCGGTCAATGCGGAAATCCAGCGCGCACAAATGCTGATCAATGAGGCCACCAATCTGGCCAGTGCGCCAGCGGCCATGATTTCGCAACTGGTGTCTCCGTATCAACAGATCGTGAGTCAGGCCACGACGGTCTTGAATAACTTGAACGCGCTGCAAACCAGTTATCAACAAGCAGTGGCGCTGGTGCAACAACGATATGCTGAAGCCCGGGCACTAGGCACCAATCCGGCTCAGTATATCGGACTTGAATCAGGCTTGGCGTCCGCCAAACAAGGGCAGTATCTGGCTATGTACCAACGTGACAAAGCCATCTTGCAGGATGTACAGAGCAAGTCGGCAGCATTGCAAGGCATGGTGGCGAATGGCAATTTGCAAAGTGCCGGTACAGTAGAGGGTTTGGACAAGCTGAATGCCATGCTGGCGATGGTGGCAGGAGAAACCCTGACCCTCAATCAGCAAATTGCCGAGGCCGAGGCTGCCAAAAACCTGCAGCAGGCAAATGACAGCAGCGTGCAGCAAAGCAAAGCCGCTGCCGCGGACGCGCTGAAACAGGCGCGTGCGCAAAGTGCCACCACGCAGGTGCAGGAAACCCAACAACTGATCGATAGCGCGGCACAACCATCGGGTTATAACCAGCAACAAATTGAGAGACAAGCATGGGCCGCACAGGGCTATTAACGCGATGGATTGGTCGCTGTGCCATCAAGACAGCCCGTCCCGCGCAGCGCAGGCAGACCTTGCGCGCACTCAAGGCGTTTTCAGCGTTGCCGCCACAAGCCCGGCAAACCTATGGCCTCGGTTTCAGCCCGCCCTGGTGGCAGCGCATTTTGCTGGCCCTGTGGATGGTGTTGCTAGACCGGCCAGCCAAAATGGTTTGGTTGCTGATTGCAGCGGTGGTATGGCTGGCAACGCAGAGCCAACGGGGATGGTGATCATCGTGCGGATTCATGACAAGGTCGAATCAAAGGGAGTGGCGGACGAGTGCAACCGCGTCATGACAGCGACCGATCAGACCGAAAGGCCCGATGTCACCCGTCGCCAAGGGGTATGCGCCTGCAGTGTGGTTTCCAAAAACGCAAATCGGTCAAGCGGCGCAATAAGTCGGTGTGCATTTGGCATCGGTTTGATGGGGGCTCCCATGCTGGCGGCAGGCAGCGAACCTAATGTAGCTGCCATTATTGTTAACACCATGTCGGCCATGAATCAGGCGGGTGCCGGTTTGGCCGGCAAGTTGGTCTCGGTGGGTGAGCAGTTCGCCGCCGTGCTGTTTGCGCTGATGTTTGCGTGGCAGGTGTTGCAAGGGATTATGGAACAGCGGTTGGATGCGCTCATCCGTAACATTTTGGCGTTAACCTTGTCGTTTACCATTGTCATGATGATGTTGAACAGTTGGGGCACTGCGAATGGCATGGGAATCAGGGGGTTTGTGGTGGATGGCATGAACAGCCTGAGTNNCCTGAGTGCCCCGTTCGCGCAAAATGGCGCTGATCCGACTGATCGGGTGGTGGATCAATACAGTCAGGCCATTCAGGCGTGCATTTCGCTGATTGCGCGAGCCGTGGCATATCTGCCCGATTTTTCGCTGGATACGTTGTCCGCTTATTTGTACAGCCTGCTATTGGTGGTAATGATTAGCGTGGTAGCCGGCTTGTGCGTGTATACCTTGGTGATTGCCTTGGCATTTAACCTGTTATACATCAACCAGGGCGCCTTTATTGTGTATATCGGGCTGGCCGTTGGTCCCGTGTTTGTGGCGCTGTTGCTGTTTCCGCCGGGCAACGGATTTTTTAATCGATGGGTGGATTTCATCATTAGCGGCGGCGTGCTCAAGCTGGTGTCGGTGTTGGTCAGCGCGTTGCTGGCCGCCTTGTTCGCCAATTTGCAGACCAGTGGCACACAGTTGTTGCAATTGGTGACGCAACAGGCCATTCAAACAGGCACATTCGATGTCACCGGTTTTTTGGCATGGTGTCTGGAGATGTTGTTTTGGGCATTTTTTTCATATCAACTGGTCAAGGAGATTCCATCGTTCGCTCATGCCTTGAGCGGCGGGGCGCGCGGGGGTATTACCAGTTTGGCGAACGTCATTCCCGGCGGCATTGATTCAGCGTTGGGTGGTGCGAAAGGCAAGGTATTGGACTCGGTTGCCGGCGGCATGAAATCAGTGGCGGGCGGTGTGGCAAGACCCGTGGTCCAGGCGGCAGGTGCAGTGAAAGCGGCAGCAGTTGCGGGGATGGATCATGCCACAGGAGGCTTGGTCAGTGCGGCAGTTGGTTATCGCCAAGCGCAACAACAAGGTCGGCAAGCGCAGCAGATGCGGGCGGAAGCCTTGCAGGCCGCCCGTGAAAAACTGGCTAAAACGGCATTGAAAGATTGGGCAGAGGAACACGTTGCACAGGAAAATAAGCCGCCAGTCTATCGGCAGGCACAACAAGAGCGGACTGAACAAACAGAAAAAGCCGAGTCCAAGCGATTTAAAGAAAAAGCGGTCAGTATGGCCAACGCCTTGGCACAAGAACGCGCAGCGGGCGAGCGTGAATAGCCGGGCTAAGGCCCTGTCAGTCACAGAAATGACGTTAAACTGTCTTGTAATTGTGATGAATTTTTAACGGTTTCGTCACTGTAATTGATTAAGGTTACGCCATGATCATCTTTTCATGGAGTATCCCATGCTTGAACAACAGCGTTTGGATGTAGGTCGCCCGCGTGCCAGTCAATTAACCGTATCTCTTGCACACGACGCTTCCGAAGTACGCGAAGCGCAGCGTTTACGGTATAAGGTCTTTGCAGAAGAAATGGGTGCACAACTGGTGTCGGCAGTCAGCGGACTGGATCGGGACGAGTTTGATCCGGTATGTGAGCACCTGATTGTGCGCGATACCGGCACCGGTGACGTGGTTGGTACTTATCGCATATTGTCACCGGAAAATGCGGCGCACATTGGTGGATATTATTCCGAACAGGAATTCGACATGACGCGATTGGGTCATCTGCGCTCGCGCATGGTGGAAATCGGTCGGTCTTGTGTCCATCAGGATTATCGTAGTGGCGGGGTGATTACCCTGTTATGGTCTGGTTTGGCCGATTATTTGCGTCGCACCGATTACGATTATCTGGTGGGCTGTGCCAGCGTTGGAATGCAAGACGGCGGCCATACAGCCGCTGATTTGTACCGCAGGTTGGCCCATGATGTCATGGCGCCGGTTGAGCGTCGGGTATTTCCGCGCAACCCATTGCCATTGGAAAAGTTGGGTTCGCAAAACAAGGTCAGCGTGCCGCCGCTCATCAAGGGTTATTTACGGGTTGGTGCTCAGATTTTGGGTGAGCCCGCTTGGGATGCCGAATTTAATTGTGCCGATTTCATGATGTTGTTGTCGGTCAAGGAAATGAACGAGCAATATGCTCGACATTTCATGAACAAGTGACGGCTTCAATAGATCGCGAGCGTATTTGATCGGGTTGGCTGCGACCTGCGTTGCTGGTCTCGTGATCATCACGCGAATTCATGAAAAGATCGGGTTAAACCGTGCTTTTACGGTATGGTCAAGCGGGTTAGAATACCGGCATCAGCATGATCGGATATTCAGTGTGTTACGTATCTTGCGTTTAATCGGAATTGGCGTGTGGATCGTGCTCGGATTGTTGTTGCTGGCGGTGGTTTTTCCGCTGTTCAGCCATCATCGGCGCGGGCGCTTGGCTTGTTGGTGGGCCTCCGGGTTGCTCAAACGGGTTGGTCTGCGTTTGGTGGTGTACGGTGAATTGCCGGTTGGACAAACCCTGGTGGTGGCCAATCATGTATCCTGGCTCGACCCGTTCTTGTTGCTGGCAGCCTTTCCGATACGTTTTGTTGCCAAATCCGAAATACGCCATTGGCCGGTAATCGGTTGGTTGGCGGCCAAGGCCGGAACGGTTTTTATTGAGCGACAACGCAGCCGCGATGTGTCGCGGGTGGCGCACCTGTTTGCCCAGCATTTGCAAGATGGCGAAGTGGTGGGCATGTTTCCGGAGTCAACGACCAGTGACGGTACGTATTTGCGCCCGTTCAAAACCTCTCTGTTTCAGGTGGCGCTAGCACCGGGCGTGCAATGTGTGCCGGTGGGATTGCGTTACAATCAGCCGGGCGCGGCGTGGATCGATGAGATGGGGTTTGTTGAATCCATTTGGCAGATTGCCGGTATGCGCGACTTGCAAGCCGATGTGTGGATTACGCCGGCAATCCGCGCTGATGGTTTGGACCGCAGGGCCTTGGCGGCTAGGAGCGAGCAGGCGGTTTCAGCGGTTTTGTGCCAGGAAGTCCGGCGCAATTCACCTGCACAATCTGACGATCTTCCAGACGAAGGGCAGTAAGTTTTCCGCCCCACAAACAACCGGTATCCAGTGCAATGGTGTCGCTATCCATACGTAACCCCAGCGCCGACCAGTGCCCAAAAACAATCGGAAAACCTTGGCTTAACCGATTCGGTACTTGAAACCAAGGCATACAACCAGCGGGTGCCTGGTTGGGTTGTCCTTTCAGACGAAATTCCATGCGTCCATCGGCATCGCAGAATCGCAAGCGGGTCATGGCATTGACGATCACCCGCCAGCGATCCATGCCTTGCAAATCGTCGTGCCATCGATCGGGTTGGTTGCCATACATCTGTCGCAAAAAGCGTTGCCAGTTTGGACCGCTCAACACAGCATTGACTTCAGCGGAAAGTTGTAAGGCTTGCGGAATGGTCCATTGCGGCACCAATCCGGCATGCACCAGCAGATAATCCTGCACGCGTACCGCCAAAGGTTGCCGGCGCAACCAGTTGAGCAAATCATCACGATCGTCAGCCTGCAGAATGTCGTGCAGGGTGTCGCCAGCGTTCAAGGTGTCGTGTCCATGTGCGACCGCCAGCAGATGTAAATCGTGGTTACCCAGAATGGCGTTGATATTGTGTTGACGCGCCCAGCGCAGGACGGCCAGCGAGTCATCTCCGCGATTCACCAAATCACCCAATAACCAGATTTGATCATGCACTGGATCAAAGCGGATTTGATCCAGCAATTGCCGCAATGCGGTGTAACAACCTTGTAAATCGCCGATGGCCCATGTGCTCATGATATGTGTGGTTAACCCGATAATTTTTAAGGAAGCACTGATTCATTCCCTAACCCGGTCTTTTCATAAATTAACACGCGC
>DDOT01000120.1:11152-11964 GCA_002341815.1 Thiobacillus sp. UBA2487
ATCCTGTGTGATCATCACGCGAATGCATGAAAAGACCGGGCTAACGTGTTGCGCGTAGCAGAAAAGCCGTTAAGCCGGTCATTTTACGGTAAAATGATGTCTGTTGTTCAGTCGGTTCTCGTTGTGCTTGCTCATCTAAATCCCTCGCAACGCGAGGCAGTCAGTTATATTGATGGACCGTTGCTGGTGCTTGCCGGTGCCGGTTCAGGCAAAACCCGGGTGATCACGCAAAAGATTGCCTGGCTGATGGAGGCTTGTCATNNTTACGAGCCACGCCATATTGCCGCCATTACGTTCACCAATAAAGCCGCGCTCGAAATGAAAAACCGCATGGGCAAGCTATTGCCCGGGCGTTCCTTGGCCGGTTTGACGGTCAGCACCTTTCATTCGCTCGGACTCAACATGCTGCGGCGCGATGCAGCAAAACTCGGTTACAAAAGTCAGTTTTCTGTGTTGGATGCCGCAGATATCCAGCAAATCGTAGCGGGTTTGCTGGGCAGTACCGATCGCCAGACATTGCGTCGATTGCAAGGGCGCATCAGTCAGTGGAAAAATGCCGTGATATCGCCCGCAGCAGCGATCAGCAGCGCAGCCAATGAAATCGATTTGCACGATGCCAATATTTATCGGGTGTATCAGGACACATTAAAAGCCTATCAAGCCATGGATTTTGATGATTTGATCTGTCTGCCGGTGGAACTGCTGGATCAACATCCCGATGTACTGGAACACTGGCGGCGGCAGATTCGTTATTTGCTGGTGGACGAGTATCAGGACACCAATGCCGCTCAATATACCTTGGTGCATCATTT
>DDOT01000120.1:12047-12235 GCA_002341815.1 Thiobacillus sp. UBA2487
TGAAAGTGGTGCAGCTAACCCAAAACTACCGTTCTTCTTTACGTATTCTGCAGGCAGCCAACAGCGTGATTGCCAATAATGAACGGATGTACGACAAATCCCTGTGGAGCGAGCATGGGGTAGGCGATCCGGTGCAAATCGTCGCTGCCAAGGATGAGACCGATGAAGCGCGCATGGTGGTGATGCGG
>DDOT01000120.1:12357-12689 GCA_002341815.1 Thiobacillus sp. UBA2487
CGGGTCGAAATTAAAGACCTGTTGGCGTATATGCGCTTGTTGTCTAATCCGGATGACGACCCGGCATTTATTCGTGCGGTTACCACACCGCGTCGGGGAATCGGTGCCGCCACGCTGGAAAAATTGGGGGAATATGCCGGCAGTCGTAATATCAGCCTGTTTGCGGCGGCATTTGAAGCCGGATTCGCACAACGTATCGGTCAAACCCAGCTAAGCGATTTACTGACATTTTGTGAGTATATCAATCGCATGGAAGCGCGTATTCAGCGCACGCCTGCCGGTGAGTTATTGGGTGAGTTGGTGCGTGATATCGGCTATGAGGCATGGTTGTT
>DDOT01000120.1:12760-13255 GCA_002341815.1 Thiobacillus sp. UBA2487
AAAGGTGAGGCTGATGAAAAAAACCTGCAACAATTGGCACAGACGATCGCCATTATCAATTTGCTGGATAGTCGGCAGGATGAAACCGCTGACGTGGTGCGCTTGTCAACCATTCACGCTGCAAAAGGATTGGAATTTGGTCATGTGTTTCTGATTGGCGTGGAAGAAGAGATTTTGCCACACCGTGAAGCGGTGGAGGCCGGCATGCTGGAAGAAGAACGCCGGTTGATGTATGTTGCGATCACGCGCGCCCAACGGTCACTAACCTTGAGTTATTGCCGCCGGCGCAAGCGGGGTGGTGATTGGCAATCTTGCGAAGCATCGCGGTTTGTGGGTGAAATTGATCGCGCCGTATTGCAGCGCATGGATGAAGCGCCTGTGGCTGGTCAATCGCGGGAGTTGGGTGCACAGCGGCTTGCCCAGCTAAAAAATATGCTTAAATAAGGCGGCACGCACTAGCCCGGTCTTGTTATGAATTCGCGTGATGATCACGCA
>DDOT01000119.1:0-12989 GCA_002341815.1 Thiobacillus sp. UBA2487
TCGCTTTGCTGATTGGCGCACAACAGTAAGCAGCGTGTGAGGTGGTGAAATGAGTGTGAATTTTGAAGGCAAATTGGTGGTTGCTATTTCTTCGCGCGCATTGTTCGATTTGGATGAAAGTCACCAGATTTTTGAACAGGAAGGTGTGGAAGCCTATCATCGTTATCAGATTGCTCACGAAGATGAGGTGCTGCAACCCGGGGTGGCGTTTGGTCTGGTGCAAAAACTGTTGGCGTTGAACCGGCATGATGCCAGCCATCCAACGGTTGAGGTCATTTTGTTGTCGCGCAACAGTGCCGATACCGGCTTGCGGATTTTTAATTCGATCCGGCACTACGGCTTGGATATTGTGCGTGCTGCGTTTACGCGCGGCGAAAGCACCGAGCGTTATGTGACGGCGTTTGGGGCGCATCTGTTTTTGTCATCTAATCCTGAAGATGTTCGAAATGCGCTGGCGGCAGGTCACGCAGCGGCCACGATTTTGCATTCGCACACCGGGCAAAATGTCGATGCCGGTCAGTTGCGGATTGCTTTTGACGGAGATGCCGTGTTATTTGCCGATGATTCAGAACGCATATTTCGTCGTGCCGGATTGGATGCCTTTGAAAAAAATGAAGCGGCTGCAGCGCGCTTGCCACTGTCCGATGGTCCGTTCAAAGACTTTTTGGCCGCTTTGCACCGCATACAGGCCAGTTTTCCGGAGGGCAGTTCGCCGATTCGTACCGCATTGGTCACCGCGCGATCTGCACCGGCGCATGAACGGGTGATTCGCACCCTGCGCGCATGGAATATTCGTATTGATGAAGCCTTGTTTTTGGGGGGATTGGAAAAAGGCGAGTTTCTTAAGGCGTTTGGTGCGGATATTTTTTTCGATGACCAGAAAGGTCATTGTGATTCAGCCAGCAAACATGTGGCAACCGGGCATGTTCCGCATGGCGTAGCGAATGAGTCTTGATGATGGCGTAAAAGAAATTGGTGGGTTGTGATGGCGTCCTGCGGGACGCCTTTCTGCTTTTTCACGTTCTGTTTGGTGTAGAATACTGCCTTCTGTGGGTTAGCCTGTTTGGCTTTTATGATAATACCAATGATTCGGACTCGCTGACATGCGCATCTTGTTGAGCAATGACGATGGTTATTTTGCACCGGGTTTGGCGGCCTTGGCCAAGGCATTGGCTCCTCTGGCGGAGATCGTCGTGGTGGCGCCGGAGCGAGATCGCAGCGGTGCCAGTAATTCTCTGACCTTGGATCGTCCCCTTATTGTGCGACAGGCCGCCAACGGTTTTTATTATGTGAACGGTACACCAACCGATTGCGTGCATTTGGCGGTAACGGGGATGCTGGATGAACTGCCGGACATGGTGGTGTCCGGTATCAATCATGGCGCCAATATGGGCGATGATACGGTGTATACGGGCACGGTGGCTGCAGCTACAGAGGGATTTTTGCTGGGCGTGCCGGCGATTGCGGTTTCGTTGGTGAATGCGGGTGCGGATTGTTTTGAGACAGCGGCGCAGGTGGTGGTGTCGTTGGTGCGGCGCTTGGCTGAACATCCGTTGGGCGAGCCGGTGTTGTTGAACGTGAATGTGCCAGATGTGCCGTATGATCAATTGAATGGTTTGGTGGAAACCCGGCTTGGGCGTCGTCATAAAGCCGAGCCGGTGATTCGTACGACCAATCCGCGTGGTCAAACTGTGTATTGGGTGGGTGCAGCCGGGGCGGCACAAGATGCGGGCAGCGGCACGGATTTTGATGCCGTTAGTAACCGGCAGGTGTCGATAACCCCGTTGCAGCTTGATCTGACGCATTATGCGCGTATTGCCACGGTTGGGGAGTGGTTATCCAAATGAGTTTGTATCGGCATAGTGGTATTGGCATGACGTCTGATCGGACGCGTGCCCGGATGGTTGAGCGTTTGCGTGAACGCGGGATTACCGATGAAGCCGTGTTGGCTGCCATGGATTGGGTGCCCAGGCACTTGTTTGTCAGCGAGGCATTGGCAATGCGTGCGTATGAAGATAATGCTTTGCCGATTGGCATGGGGCAAACCATTTCGCATCCTTACAGTGTGGCACGTATGTTGGAGGTGGTGCGCGGCGGACAAGATTTGCGGCGGGTGCTGGAGANNCGGGTGTGGCTACCAGGCGGCTGTGTTGTCGCGCTTGGCGACAGAGGTGTATTCCATTGAGCGTATCAGTACCTTGTTGGGCTTTGCTCGCAGGGTCGTACGCGAATTGCGCTTGCCGAATGTTAAAATGAAACATGGTGATGGTCATTATGGTTTGCCTGATGTGGCGCCTTTTGATGGTATTGTGTTGGCCGCAGCGGCCCATGTGGTTCCACCCGCGTTGTTGGCGCAGTTGGCCGATGGCGGACGGTTGGTGATGCCGCGTGGCGGTGGTGAAAATCAATCTATGGTCCTGATCTCGCGTGAGCAGGATGTTTATCATGAAACTGTGCTGGAAATGGTTCATTTTGTGCCAATGTTGCCGGGAGTTGCCTGATGAAGCAGTTGCGTAATCTGTGTTTGTTGATAATCGGTGGAGCGTTGGCGGGTTGTACGGCTACCAGTACCCATTTGGCGCCGGTAACCGATTTGTCTTCTGGTTCGACCGTCGCACGCAGTCCTTCTGTACCTCTGGCGGCGCATTCCACGGTGCCTACCCATGTGGTGCAAAAAGGCGAGACCTTGATTGGCGTTGCAATGGAATCCGGTGTGGACTATCACGATCTTGCCCGATGGAACGGCTTGACGGATGCCAATCACATTACGGTGGGGCAGGTGTTGGTATTGGCGCAAGAAAAATCACCCGTCAAGACCCATGCAAAATCAACGGCACAGGCGAATGACGATGGTGTGGAAACCATGCCGTTGCATTTGAACGGCACCGCGTCGTCACCTGCGGCCACCAATCAGCCAACTGCTGCTGGTGGCACGCCGGTTTCTCCGGCTAACGCCACGACAACCGCAGCGCCAACGGCGGTTAAANNATAGCGCAACAACCGGCAAGGGTGATTGGGTATGGCCGGCCAGCGGTGCTGTGCTGTCGGGTTTCAGCAATACTGGGGTTGAAGGAAAAGGCATTACCATTGCCGGCAAGCGGGGCGATCCGGTGGTGGCGGCAGCAGATGGCAAGGTGGTGTACAGCGGTTCCGGCTTGCCGGGTTACGGCAAGCTGATTATTATCAAGCACAAGTCTGACTTTACAACGGTGTACGCACATAATCAGACCTTGTTGGTTAAAGAGGGGCAGATGGTCACCCAAGGGCAAAAAATCGCCGAAATGGGGGATACCGGGGCCGATCGGGTGGAATTGCATTTTGAAATCCGTCAGATGGGGAAACCGGTTGATCCGCAAAGTTTATTGCCCGCACGTAGTGGCGCGAATTGATAACTTCGGTTTGAACAGGTGCCGCGCATGGATGATGACAACGCATTTGATGAAGACGGACTGATCGACGACGTTGAGCCGGATGATGGCGTTATTCAGCCTGGCGAGAGGGTGCTGGCAGAAGTATTTATCGATGATTTGCAGGTCGATGCAACGCAGATGTACCTGCATGAAATTGGTGCGACGCCGCTGTTGTCGGCCAGCGAAGAGATTGAGTTGGCCCGGCAGGTCGTGTTGGGCGATTTTTCTGCACGCCAGCGCATGATTTCCAGCAATTTGCGTTTGGTGGTTAATGTGGCCAAGCATTATTGTTATCGCGGGTTGCCTTTGCTGGATTTGATTGAGGAAGGTAACCTGGGCTTGATGCATGCGCTGGACAAGTTTGAGCCGGAGCGGGGGTTTCGCTTTTCAACTTATGCAACATGGTGGATNNTATCGAGCGTGCGTTGATGGAGCAAACCAGAACAGTGCGCTTGCCGATGCATATTGTTAAAACCATCAACGTTATTTTACGTGCCCGCAAACATTTATTGCTGGAAGGCGAGAGCGAGGCGGGCGATGCCCAGATTGCTGCGCTGTTGGAAATGCCGGTGGCCGAGGTTAAACAGATGTTGCGGCTTAACGAGCGTGCGTTGTCATTGGATGTGCCGTTGGATAGCGAAGCCGATGTAAGCATGGTAGATCTGTTGGAAGCCGATCACGGCTATCAACCGCACGATGCGATGGAAAACCGGCAGCGTGAGCAGGTGGTGCGCGGTTGGTTGGCTTTGTTGAATGAGCGACAGCGCTGGGTGGTGGAGCGGCGTTTTGGTTTTAATGACTGTGATGTAGAAACCCTGGATGCCTTGGCAGCCGGTTTGGGCATTAGTCGTGAGCGGGTGCGCCAGATCCAGACCGAGGCATTGCAGTTGTTGCGCGGCTTGTTGCACAAGCAAGGGCTTGATATGGGGGCCTTTCTGGAATGAGGCGAGGTCGCTCAGACGGAGGGCATGATCAGTGCGACCATGGCGTTGCGTCCTTCGCCAACCAGGATGTTGTAGGTTCGGCAAGCAGCGCGCGAATCCATGATTTCTAGCCCGATGCGTGCGTTGATCAATGGGGCGGTTAGCGCCGGATGGGGAAAACGTTGCCGGTTACCGGTGCCAAATAAAACCACTTCCGGTGATAAACGGGCAATTTTGGCAAAATGTTCTTCGGTGAGTTGGTCAAACCGGCCGTTGCTCCACGTGGTGTCGATCAGTTCCGCGCCCACCAGCAAGCCGGGTTGGGCATAGCGCTGTTGATTGATAAAAACGTGGTCATCGCCCAATGCTGTGAAGATATTCAGCCCTTCGGCTTGGTTGAGGTGAAATTTCAAGTGGATCTCCAATTGCCCCGCAGGTGTTGTGTCGAGTAAGATTATACCCTTTGTGCTTGGTTAAGCGTTGCCGTGTGCGGTAACGCTGGTTGCAAGCCGTTTGGTCAACAAGGAATCATTCAGATGCGCCCAGTTAAAAAGTCGGACAAATTAGCCAATGTATGTTACGACATCCGTGGTCCGGTCATGGCGCGTGCGCGCCAGATGGAAGACGAGGGGCAGCGTATCATCAAGCTGAATATCGGTAATCCGGCGCCTTTTGGTTTTGAAGCGCCGGAAGAAATTGTGAAAGATGTGATTGTTAATTTGCCGAATGCTTCGGGATACAGCGATTCACGCGGGTTGTTTGCAGCGCGTAAGGCGATTATGCACTATACGCAAAGCAAAGGGATTCGTGGGGTGCAGACTGATGACATCATCATCGGCAATGGTGTATCCGAGTTGATCGTGATGGCAACCCAAGCGTTGCTTGATCCTGGTGACGAGGTGCTGGTGCCTGCGCCGGATTATCCGCTGTGGACGGCAGCGGTTACCTTGGCCGGTGGCAAGGCACAACATTATCTGTGTGATGAGTCGGCGGAATGGTTGCCCGATCTGGCGGATATTCGCGCAAAAATCTCGGAGAATACCCGCGCCATTGTGGTGATTAATCCTAATAATCCAACCGGTGCGCTGTATGGCGAGGATGTGTTGCGCGGAATTTTGCAGATTGCCCGTGAAAACCAGTTGGTGGTGTTTGCCGATGAAATTTATGACAAGGTGTTGTATGACGGTTTAAGCCATACATCGATTGCGGCGCTGGCAGATGATGTGTTGTGCATTACCATGAACGGTTTGTCCAAAAATTATCGGTCGTGTGGTTACCGTGCCGGTTGGCTAGCAATTTCGGGTGATAAGCGCCATGCGAACGATTATATTGAGGGACTCAATATGTTGGCTACCATGCGCTTGTGCGCCAATGTACCCGGACAATATGCCATTCAAACCGCTTTGGGCGGCTACCAAAGTATTCAGGAATTGGTGGCGCCGGGCGGACGGTTGGATCGTCAACGGAATTTGGCGTGGTCATTGTTGNNCGGGGTGAGTTGTGTCAAGCCGAAGGCGGCGCTGTATATGTTTCCCAAGCTTGATGCTGAAATGTATCCAATTAGTGATGATCAGGCGTTTATCTTGCAACTGTTGGAAGAAGAGCGCGTGTTGTTGGTGCAGGGCTCCGGTTTTAACTGGCCGAAACCGGATCACTTTCGCGTGGTAATATTGCCGCACGAAGATGATCTGCGTGAGGCGATCGGTAGAATTGCGCGTTTTTTGGAACGTTATCGTAATATTCACGCAGCAGCGTAATGCGGCGTCAAACAAGAAGTGGCTAAAAAATAATGAAACCGATTCAAGTGGGTTTGCTGGGTTTGGGCACCGTGGGTGGTGGCACGCTAACCGTATTGCGGCGTAATGCGGCCGAGATTACACGGCGTGCGGGTCGGGAAATTCGTGCGACACGGGCTGCAGTGCGTAATCTGGAAAAAGCAGNNTGTGCACGCAGGAAGCGATATTGTATTCACCACCAATCCGCAGGATGTGGTGAATGATCCGGCGATTGATATTGTGGTAGAAGCCATGGGCGGCGAGCATCCGGCGCTTGAGTTGATTATGGCGGCAATTGCGAATGGCAAGCATGTGGTTACCGCCAACAAAGCGCTGATTGCCAATCATGGAACGGCGATTTTTGCAGCCGCACAAAAGCAGGGTGTGATGGTGGCGTTTGAAGCGGCGGTAGGTGGTGGTATTCCTATTATCAAGGCCATTCGCGAGGGTCTTACGGCCAACCGCATCGAGTGGATTGCCGGCATTATCAATGGTACCACCAATTTTATTCTGACCCAGATGCGTGACAAAGGGCAAGATTTTGCCGAGGCGCTTAAGTTGGCGCAAGAACTGGGATATGCGGAAGCCGATCCGACGTTTGACGTGGAAGGGATTGATGCAGCGCATAAGCTGACGATTATGTCGGCGATTGCCTTTGGTATTCCCATGCAGTTTTCGGCGGCGCATGTGGAAGGCATTACCCGCATTACAGGGGATGATGTGCGCTATGCCGGTCAACTGGGCTATCGTATCAAGTTGTTGGGCATTACGCGACGCACGGTGTCTGGTATTGAGCTGCGCGTGCATCCCGCGCTGATTCCGGCCAAGCGGCTGATTGCCAATGTGGATGGTTCAATGAATGCGGTATTGGTTAAAGGCGATGCGGTTGGTGTGACGCTTTACTATGGTGCAGGTGCGGGCGCAGAGCCGACCGCCTCGTCAGTGATTGCAGATTTGGTGGATGTGACGCGCATGCTGACGGCTGATCCGCACAGTCGGGTGCCACATTTGGCATTTCAGCCGGAAAACCTGTCGCATGAGCCGATTTTGCCGATGGGCGAGGTGCATACCCGTTATTATTTGCGTATGCGAGCACGGGATGAGGCTGGCGTTTTGGCTGATGTGGCACGCATTTTGGCAGATGCGGGTATTTCGATTGAATCCATGGTGCAGCAAGAGCCGGGTGTTGGTGATGGATGGGTGGATATTGTGATGTTGACGCACCAGTGCGCCGAGAAACATATCGATGCGGCGTTGCAGCGCATTGAAGCCCAATCGGCAATTGCCGGCGGGGTGATGCGCATACGTGTGGAACACTTGGTCGGCTGATCTTATCCCGATCTTTTCATAAATTAACGCGCGCCCTCACTTGCGTTCCATATTGAAATTTTGTTCCATTGGGCGTATGAATCACGATGCCACGCTTTCATAACATTCCACGCTGTAACAAAATCCTGCGTGATCATCACGCGAATTCATGAAAAGGTCGGGCTGAATAATGGCTTGGTTTGAAAAAGAAATGAACTATGCGCGCGAGCAGTTGACCGAAGCCGCGCGTGAATCAATTGCTATTGCTGGTGACCGCTTGGGGCAAGAGGTGCGCGATGGTGCCGGCCAGGTGGGTAGCGAGTTGCGTTCGGTGGTAGAAACCGCCAGTCGCGAGCTGGATGTCAAGCTCGACAAAATTTCAGCCGAATTGCACAGCCAGCGTCAATTTACCAAAGATGATGTGCGGGAATTGGTGGATTACGCCGCCGAGCGTTTTTCGCGCGCGCTGGACGAGCGCATGGTGGTGGCCCGAACCGAAATCTCGGATCTGGTGCAGGAAAAAGTCGAGTATTTCAAACTGGAAGTGGACAGCTTCTTCATTCAGCGCCAAAAAGACTTGGCGCGCGAACGGCAACGCTTGTGGTGGAACATCATTATTGCGGTGCTCACCTCGATTTCGGTCGGCATTGTGTCGTGGTTTTATCAGCACATGGCGCATGGCAGCATGGATTTGTTTGTTATGTTCCGCATCGTGCTGGGTTCGCTATCCGGCGGTTATGCCGTGTATTTGTTGGTGCGCCTGTTGCTGCGCTGGCGCAGCATGGCCGAACACCGCAAAGATGCCATGTTTTTGGCAATGCGGTATTGGGGCGCGTTGCGGCCGGAAAGCGTGTTGATGCATGTCTTTTTGTTGCTGTTGATTTTGGGGTTGCTGCAATTGGTGCTGTTTCCTGATTTGGTACAGCACTTGCCCGGCGGCCAACATTTGGCCGGCTTGATTCGCGATATGTTTCCTCACCCAAATTGGCGTTAGCCCGATCTTTTTATGCGCGAAATAGCGTTTTCCAGCAAGCTTTCCAAGCTACAGTGAATCCATTAGATATTGGATAGTATGCAAATCTCGACAAGATTGCGAACAATATCAATCAAATTGCTCAACAGATCAACGTAACCCGATCTTTTCATAAATTAACGCGCGCCTTCACTTGAGTTCCATATTGAAATTTTATTCAATTGGGCGAACGAACAACGACGCCACGCTTTCATAAAATTCCACGCTGTAACAAAATCCTGCGTGGTCATCACGCGAATTCATGAAATGATCGGGTTAAGGGATGACAGATTCTGCTATCATGATCGAATCTATCGAGATACGCCTATGCCACCCTCTGCACCTGCCTTGATACGCGGCTTGGCCGGCCTGCATCGCGCAATTATGAACGGCGTCAGCTTGCCGGAACTGATACAACAAGCCACCTGCGATGAACCGGGGGCGGCTGATTTCATGACCTTGGCCATGATATTCCTGATGACCGATAATCTGGACGCAGCGGCACAATTGCAATCCACCGCTATTCAACTGAATCCGTGGTACCGCATCCAGCAAGACACCATCGATCACCCGCTGCGCTTGTTGGTGATCATGCAACCCGGCTTTATGCTGGACAACACACCGATTGATTTCATTTTGCATGACCCGCGTATTCGTATGGACTGGCTGTATATCGACCAGCAACTACCGGATCAACTGCCCGAGCATGACGTCTTGTTCATCGCTATCGGCGAATCGATGCGCGCCCGCCCGTTGCTGACCCGTTTAGCTCAACAGTTGCAGGGGTGGCCGCAACCGGTCATCAACCGGCCCGCTCGCATTCCGCCGCTGTCGCGTCACGAATTACCCGGCTTGCTGTCAGGCATTGAGGGGATTGTGGTACCCGCCACCCAACTTGTTGAACGCGTTGCACTTGAATCGGGTTGGCCAAACGCCACATTTTGCTCGCAAGCCAACCCAACAGCGGCTTCCTCGTGGATTTTACGTCCGACAGACACCCATGGCGGTCACGGATTGCAGCGCATCGAATCGCCCGACGATTTAACCCGCGCCCTAAATGACTCGACCGCCGGGCATTTTCACGTTGCACCATTCATTGATTACCGCAGTGCCGATGGCCTGTATCGCAAATGCCGACTGGCCCTGTGCAACGGACAGGCGTTCGTTGGACATCTGGCCATTTCCGATCACTGGATGGTACATTACAAAAATGCCAATATGCTGGATCACCCGGAACGTCGTCAGGAAGAACAACACTTCATGCAACTGTTTTCCACCGGGTTTGCCAGCCGGCATGCCCACGCCTTGCGCAAAATTGCCGAGCGTACCGAACTGGATTATGTTGTGATCGATTGCGCAGAATTGCCGGACGGACGCTTGTTGATCTTTGAGATGGACAACCGGGGATTCATGCACGCCATCGATCCGCCTGAATGGTACGCCTGGAAACCACAGGTCATGCAACCCCTGTTTGATGCCTTCACCAATATGCTGCTGCACCACGCGCAATGAAGTCTCCCGCCACTAAGCGCGTAAACGCGTTGTAGGCGTTGCCACCACCACGACTTTCCACAGTCTCACCAATTGTAGATTGTGATTTATCGCAATTTGTCGCGCTTCATCGAGGAGGCCGTGCGCTCGTACCTGCTGGAACGCGGCAGCATCGATCGCACGCGCATCGTCACCCCGGCCATTTTCTGCGCCGAGGTACTTTGACCCATGCCGGCCAACATCCTGTCCATCGCACAGCAGGAACGCTACAACAACTATCCTGACAGATAACGAGAGCGATACCAGATTCCTTACCGCGAAGGCGCGCGTTAATTTATGAAAATATCGGGTCAGGGCTTTGTTGTTTTGTCGGTGGAGTCCGTTATAAAATCAAGTATCACTTGAGCTATCAGATTCAGATTGGGATGGGTGCATACTTTTGCGATTTTGCAAAAATCCAGTGACAGTGCCGATAATGGTTGTTGTCAAAATAATGCCAGCCAACCATTCTTCTTTCATCAAAGCAAAAACAACTGACAAGACATACCCAAGTGAGATCAGAGAAAAAGCAATCCAGTGAACTCGCCTATTATCTTCCTTTTGCGCCACCAAAGCTGCTAATCGAATTTCTCGTGCATGTTTTGAATCTTCTTCAAAAACACGCAAAATTCTTTCAGGTGCATCTGGAATGATCTCGCCATACTGTCGAAATATATCAGGGTGAGGGATCGGACCTTGAAAATGACGCTGTTCTATAGTAGATTCAACAATGGCAGCGATCATGCGTCTAGTGACAGGCTGGTCATCATCAAGTTTGGTCGAAACTTCATTTTCTTGCTCAAGAGCAAGGTCAGGCTGATGCGATTCAGGCAGCGTTTTTACTGACATTTTTAGTAAAATTGAAAACCGCTTTGTTCATCCTATGACCAACAGAACACCAAGTAGAACGCATCATACCATCGGCACCACCTTTGACAACGAACTTACTATAGTCGTTGCCTCGGAGCGAGAATACATCAGGAAGTGATTTTACAATTCGTTTATCCATAAGCACGATAATAACCTATCGTTCAGGCACACGACAATACTATTTGAAAAAATGTAAAGTTGGCATTATTCATTAGCCTGATCTTTTCATGAATTCGCGTGATGATCACACGCAGGATTTTGTTACAGAGTGAAATTTTATGAAAGCGTGGCGTCGTGATTCATACGCCAAATGGAATATAATTTCAATAGGAAACGCCAGTGAAGGCGCGCATTAATTGACGTTGGTATCGACGGCAACCTTCATTTCTTACCTGCCCAACCTTGTGCAACCGCCTCATTGATTTCTTCGATAGTGGCAACCTTCTGCGTTCTACCCGCGAGCAGGCCAACAAAGCTGGCTATCGTCCCAGCGGGCCGCGCCGCCTTGAGTACGCCCCAGCCATCTGGCAGCAGGTCCAGTTCGATCTTATCACCCGGCCTGATTCCGAGGTGTTGCAATACGTCTTTGCGAAAAGTCACTTGTCCACGTGCGGTAACGGTCAATGTGGTCATGATGGCGTGTCCTCACAACTTCATCGGTTGATGGTTTGCAAAGTAATGTGAAAACGCATTATTGTCAATGTCCGTCAAACGAACATTAGTGCGCCGGTAACCCCTGCCAGCCACCACCCAGCGCGGTAACCAGTCCGGCACTGGCCACCAATCGGCGGCTTTGGATGTCAATCCAGCTCTTTTCGGCCGCCAGCGCGGCATTTTCGGCTGTCAGCACATTGAGATAGCTTACCACACCCGCCTGATACTGATTTTCTGCCACGTCGCGTGCGGTTCGTGCCGCTTGCAGGGCTTGCCATTGCACGGCGGCTTCTTCCTTCAACACCCGCAAACTCACCAGATCATCTTCTACTTCCTGAAAGCTGGTCAATACCACTTGGCGATAATTGGCCACACTGGCTTCCCAAGTTGCGACCGCCTGATGTTTTTGCGCCAACAACACGCCTCCATCAAACAACGTTGCCGAAAGCGCGGGGCCTACCGACCAAAATTGATTGGGGGTATTGATCAGCGATGTAAAGTTGGTGCCTTGGTAACCGGATGAACCCGACAACGTCAACGAAGGAAAAAATGCAGCCTGCGCCACACCGATACCGGCATTGGCTGCCGCCACTTCACGTTCGGCCACCGCAATATCAGGCCGGTGCTGCAGTACATCGGAGGGTACGATCAACGGCAAATCAGGCACTGGCGGAACATCTGCTACTGCAGCGATATGAAATCCGCTGGCTGGTTGTCCAACCAGTAACGCAATCGCGTGTTCATATTGAGCGCGCTGCACACCAAAATCAACCAACTGTGCCTCCACCGTGTGTAACTGGCTGGTGGCTTGTGCAACATCCTGACGGGTATCCATGCCGGAATGATACAAATTATCGGTAATGTCCAGCGTGTGTTTATCCGCAGCCACCGTGGCTTTCAACATACGCACATCGCCATCCAGCGCGCGCAATTGCAAATACGATTGGGCCAACGTGGTTTGGGCCGCCAGCAACGTGGCCTGAATTTGCGCCTGATCGGCATCCACCGTATCGCGTTGTTGTTCGGCAGCGCGGCGCAATTTACCCCAAATATCCAATGTCCAACTGGCGCCCAACGCTATCTTATCCAGCGTATTGGCATTTTTGGGGGCATACATGGTCGTCGCACTTTGTGTAGTGGTCGTTGCCACATTGGCGGTAATGGTTGGCAAAAACCCGGCCATTGCCGCGTCAAACAACGCGGCTGCTTCCCGATATTGCGCCTGGGCCTGTGCCACGGTTTGATTGGAAACGGCTACTTGATTTTCCAGTTTGTCGAGTACAGCATCGTGATAAACCGCCCACCAACGTCCACGATCGGCCAAATCCTGCGGCTTGGCCGGTTTCCACAGGTTGGCATCCTGCCATTGTGACGGCACCGCCACATCGGGCCGTTTATAATCCGGTCCGAGCGCGCAACCTGCCAACAATACCGCACATCCGCTCAGCAAAATCGCATTTCGGCATGTCTTCATGTCTTGTTTACTCCGCCGTACTTAGTGGCTGGC
>DDOT01000119.1:13008-15842 GCA_002341815.1 Thiobacillus sp. UBA2487
CAGTCCCGCCATTTTTAAACGAAAATGATCCAGATACAGGTACACCACCGGGGTGGTATACAGCGTAAGTAATTGACTCAACACCAATCCGCCCACAATCGAGATACCTAACGGTTGCCGCATTTCTGCCCCGTCGCCGGTGCCAAGGGCCAGCGGCAGAGCCGCCAGAGAGGCCGCCACCGTGGTCATCATAATCGGACGAAAGCGCAGTTTACCAGCCAGACGTATGGCGTCGCGTGGCGACAAGCCCTGTTCGCGCTCGGCCACAATGGCAAAATCCACCATCATGATGGCGTTTTTCTTCACAATACCAATCAGCAAAATGACCCCGATCAAGGCAATCAGACTGAAATCAAACTTGAACAGCATCAGCGCCAGCAATGCCCCGACCCCAGCCGATGGCAAGGTGGACAAAATCGTCAACGGATGCACCAGGTCTTCGTACAAGATGCCCAATACAATGTACACGGCCAAGAATGCCGCCAAGATCAACAATGGCTCATTGCTGCTGGATTGCTGGAAGGTTTTGGCATTCCCCTGAAATCCGCCATGCACCGATTCCGGCATACCAATGTGAGCAGCGGCTTGTTGAATCGCCTGTTCAGCTTGCGACAAAGACACACCCGGCGGCAAGTTAAACGAAATGGTGGCCGCAACAAACTGACCCTCGTGATTGATTTCCAACGGGGCGGTACGCGATTCGAAACGCGCCACCGCACTCAACGGTACTTCTGCTCCCGATGTTGACTGAATGAACACTTTGTTCAGGCTATCCGTATGTTGCCAATACGCTGGTGCAGCTTCCATCACCACCCAATATTGATTCATGGGATTGTAAATCACCGATACATTGCGCTGACCAAACAGGTCATTCAAGGTGTTATCGGCCTGCCGCTGGGTAATGCCGTATTGCTGCATGGCGGTCCGATCAAATTGCAGATAGATCTCCGCGCCCTTGTCTTGCTGATCGGTATCCAGATCGGTGAGTTGCGGCAGTTTGGCCATGGCATCGCGCAAACGCGGTTCCCAGGTACGCAGCAAGTCCAGATCATCCGCTTGCAAGGTGTACTGGTATAACGAATCGCTGGAATGCGCACCAATGCGCAAATCCTGCACCGGCATCAACCGGAGCTTGACGCCGGCTATACGCGCCATGCGGCGACGCAAGCGCGCCATGACTTGATCGATCGATACCTTACGTTCGGCCAGCGGTTTTAACACCACAAACATCCGGCCATCATTGCGTTCACCGCCATTGAAACAAATCACGTTCTGGACGGCCGGGTCTTCTCCCACCAACTTGACCATTTCCGTGATTTTGCCTTTCATGGCCTGAAACGAAATGCTTTGATCGCCCTTAATGCCGCCCATCAACTTGCCGGTGTCTTGCTGCGGAAAAAAACCTTTTGGAATCGTGATATATAAATACACATTCAACGCCACCACCCCGGCCAGCAACGTCATCATCAACCCGCCATGCCGTAACGCCCAGTCCAATGAACGCTCGTAAGCCTTCATCATGGCCGTCAACCACCGACTGTTGGCATGGTCGCCAACCGCGCGATTCGGTTCGGCACGCAAAACCCAGGCACACATCATGGGCGTCAAGGTAAGCGACACGACCATCGACACCAGTACCGCCGCCGATAATGTCACGGCAAATTCACGAAAAATCCGCCCGACCAAACCACCCATCAACAAAATAGGAATAAACACAGCAATCAGCGACAAACTCATCGACAACACGGTAAAGCCCACTTCGCGGGCACCTTGCAAGGCGGCACGAAACGGCGGCACGCCATCTTCCATGTGGCGCGTGATGTTTTCCAGAACCACCACGGCATCGTCCACCACAAAACCGGTCGCAATGGTCACCGCCATCAAGGAAATGATATTCAGGCTGAAACCGGCCAGATACATCACAGAAAATGTACCCATCAACGACACCGGCACCGCCACGCCCGGGATCAAGGCAGCGCGCCAGTTACGCAAAAAAGCCAACACGGTGGCCACCACCAACATCACCGCAATCACCAGCGCACGCTCTACCTCGACCAATGAGGCACGAATGCTCGGCGTTCTGTCCATGACCACCGAAAGTGTCACATTAGCCGGCACATACGATTGCAAAACAGGTAATTGTGCCCTCACTCGCGCCACGGTATCCAGTATATTCGCGCCCGGCTCGCGAAATACCATCATCACCACAGCGGGCTTACCATTCAACAAACCGATATTGCGAATATCCTGTACCGAATCTTGCACATCGGCCACATCTGACAGGCGTACCGGTGCACCATTTTTATAACCCACAATAAGTGGCCGATATCCGGCAGCGGTTTTTTCTTGGTCATTGGCCAAAATCTGCCAATGCTGTTTGGCATTTTCCAGAAACCCCTTGGGGCGATTCGGATTATCGGCTGCGATGGCCGTCCTCACCTGCTCCACACCAATGCCATACGCATTTAATTTGTCCGGATTCAGCTCCACCCGTACCGACGGTGAGGCTCCCCCGCCACTTTGCACCTGCCCCACCCCCGAGATACGGGACAATCGCTGCATCAGCACGCTGTTCGCCAAATCGTACATTTGTGAACGCGGCACTGTCTCTGATGTGAGCGCCAAAATCATGATCGGCGCATCAGCCGGATTGAGCTTGCGATACGTCGGATTGGTCGGCATACCGGTTGGCAACAAACTGCGCGCGGCATTGATGGCCGCCATGACGTCGCGCGCTGCACCGTTGATATCGCGGCTCATGTCAAACACCACGCCGATATCAGCACGTCCCAAGGCCATGTTGGCATTCATGTCCCATACCCCGGAAATGGCAC
>DDOT01000093.1:0-4340 GCA_002341815.1 Thiobacillus sp. UBA2487
CCTTCAATACGTCGCGCAGTTCGGCCGCTTGCACCAACAAGGTATCGGCATGCAGACGTGAGGCAATGCCCTGTGCGGCAATCAAACCAAACGCCGACACCACCACCAGCAAGGTAATGCGCCCGCGCGCCGATAATTTAACGTGAGGATACTCATTTTGCATGATTCAAACTCCGGTAACTGATAAGTGAGCAGCAGGACCGGCATCTTCCGATTTGGCCGCATCGCGGTGTACAAGACTGAACACCACGGGCACAAACAGAAGCGTCGCCACTGTTGCAAAAAGCAAACCACCAATAACAGCGCGACCCAGTGGCGCATTTTGTTCGCCACCATCACCCAACCCCAGCGCCATCGGTGCCATCCCAATAATCATCGCCAGCGCGGTCATCAGCACCGGACGAAAGCGAATATAACCCGCCTCGACAGCGGCTGTCATGCCGCTCACGCCTTCACTCAAGCGTTCGCGCGCAAAACTCACCACCAAGATACTGTTGGCGGTCGCCACACCCATGGTCATGATGGCACCGATCAACGCGGGTACCGACAATGGGGTATGCGTCACAAACAACATCCAGGTAATACCCGCCAGCGCAGCGGGCAGGGCGGTAATAATCACAAACGGATCCAGCCACGACTGAAAGTTCACCACCACCAGCAGGTAAATAAACACAATCGCCGCCACCAGACCAAAAATCAGACCATGGTAAGCGCTGTTCATCGATTCAACCTGACCGCGCAACACCACTTGCGAGCCTTTCGGCACCTGGCCGGCCGTCTGTTGAAGAATCTTCTCAATATCGGCCGATATACCACCCAAATCGCGATTTTCAGGCGTACCAAAAATATCAATAGTCGGTTGCACGTCGTAGTGCGACACAATCGCCGTTTGCTGTTTACGCTCGATATCGATCAAACTGCCCAGAATCTGCGGTACTTTCACCCGACCACCGCCCAGCATGTTTTGCGTGGTCGACAAACCGGTCGGAATCGGCATGGCATACAAATCATTCAACGATGTCATGCGGTACTGCGGCGTTTGGATCACCAACGGGTAATCCACGTCATTCTTCGGGTTTACCCAGAAGTTAGGTGCGGTTTGAAAGCTGCCCGATAAGGTAATCAGCAACGCATTGGCGATATCGCGTTCGGACAAGCCCATTTGTTGCGCCCGCGCACGATCCACCACGGCATGCAATTCAGGCTCGTCAAACTGTTGGGCAATCCGCAAATCAGCCAAACCGGACACTTTACGCAATTTCGACATCAACACATTGGCATATTCCCGGTTTTCGTCATTCTTGAAACCGATGATCTGGATATCAATCGGTGACGGCAAGCCGAAATTCAACACCTGGGTGACGATATCCGCCGGCAGGAACGCAAACGTTACACCGGGAAAATCATCCGCCAACTTGCGACGCAACATTTGCACATAGCCTTCGGTGGGATGATGGTCTTCGTTCAAGGTCACCATGATGTCCGCGTCCGCTGTACCGATCGGGAACGAACTGCTATAGCTCAGGTTGATACCGCTCACCGGAATACCGATATTATCAATAATACCTTTCACCTCATCCTGCGGGATATTGCCGCGAATGTCTTTTTCAATCAAATCCACCAGACGTGCGGTTTCTTCAATCCGCGTACCGGTTTTGGCGCGCACGTGCAACTTGATCAATCCGGCATCGGTGGCGGGAAAGAAATTACGCCCCAGCCACGGCACCAGCACAAACGACACCAACACAAACGACAGGAAGCCGGTGATAAATATCTTGCGATTGGTCAAGGCCAACAACAGGATACTGCGATAAGCCTCGCGCACCACGCCGAATGCCTGCTCAAATTGGCGCTGAAACAGCACAAGCGGATTCCGCGATGTCGTGTGCGTAGAAATGGCATGCGCTTCATCGCCATGAACCTCATGATGCATGTGTGGCTTGAGCAAGAAGTTCGCCACGGTCGGCACCAAGGTACGCGACAACAGGAACGATGACATCATCGAGAACATCACGGCTTCGGCCAACGGCACAAACAGGTAGCCCGATACGCCACCCAGAAAGAACATCGGCACAAACACAATCAGAATCGACAGCAAGGACACAAACGCCGGCACCACAATTTGTGCGGCACCATCCATAATGGCGGTTCGCACCTCCTTGCCATGCTCCAGGTGCCAGTTGATATTTTCAATCGTCACCGTCGCATCGTCGACCAGAATCCCCACTGCCAGCGCCAATCCACCCAGGGTCATCAAGTTGATACTTTGTCCGAACGCATACAACAAGGTTATCGCCGACAAAATCGCCAGCGGAATCGACAGCATGATAATCACCGTTGAACGCCAACTGCCCAGGAACAACAAAATCATCAGACCGGTCAGCAGTGCCGCAGTAATCCCTTCACGAATCACCCCATCCACCGATGCCTTCACGAAGGTTGATGTATCCCCCACCAACGCCACATGCAACCCCTTCGGGGCACCAGCAATGATCAACGGCATCAAATCCTTGATTTGCTGAATAATATCCAGGGTAGAGGCATTACCGTTTTTCTGAATGGTCGTCAGCACCGAATGCCGACCATCAATCCGGACAATATTGGTTTGCGGGGCAAAACCGTCGCGCACATAACCCACATCACGCAGGTAAATCGTGGCACCGTTCACCGTCTTCACCGGAATATCATTCAACTCCGCCACCTGTTTGGGGCTGGCATTCAAGGTGATATTGTATTCAAACAAACCGATTTTTTCGGTACCGGATGGCAATTGCAAGTTTTGCGTGGCCAAGGCATGACCCACGTCATCCGGCGTCAAGCCTTTGGCGCGCAACGCATTCGGATCAAGGTCAACCTGAATTTGCCGCACCTTGCCACCATAGGGCGACGTGACTGCAGCGCCTTCCACCTGCGCCAACTGCGGACGAATAAAGTTGTTGGACAAGTCAAACAACTGGTTGTCCAGCAAGCGATGACTGGATAATGCCAGCGAAATCACCGGCACACTGGATGCGTTGTAGACCAGAATCTGTGGCGGCGTAATGCCTGGCGGCATCTGCTTGAGCACGGTTTGCGAAATTGCGGTCACCTGACTCATTGCACCATTGATATTCACCCCAGGGTGAAAGAAAATCTTCACCACCGACACACCGGCCAACGACTGGGATTCGATGTGTTCGATATCATTCACCGTACTGGACAAATTACGCTCGTAATAGGTGGTGATGCGGTCAGCCACGTCTTGTGGGGGCATACCGGTATAGGTCCAGATGACGCTGATCACCGGAATATTGATATCCGGAAAAATGTCCGTACGCATATTTTTATATGCAAACGGCCCAAGAATAAAAATCAGGATCGCCAACACCACGAAGGTGTAGGGTCGGTTCAGCGCAATGCGAACGAGCGCAATCATATTATCTTCACCTCAAAACATTCCCGCATGCCCATCCGCAGGGCACACGCACCAAGATGGAATAATCTTACCATAGGCAACCATTCTTTTTTCTTACAAAACGGCATATCAACTTGATATTTTCGTATAGGCAGTCGATTGCATGCCAATCGTTGCATCAACATCCCTACACATCCTCACTTGTCTGTTGTTTCAGAAACAAATTTTATCCAACCGTGCATATGAAAAACAATGCCACACTTTCATAAAATCTCACTTTGTCACAAAATCGCGCGTGATCATCAGGCCAATTCATAACCAGATCGGGCTAAAATAGAGGCTCGTTCAACTGAAAGGAAAACCAGCCATGGCGTATGTCGTCACTGAAAACTGCATTCTATGCAAATATACCGATTGCGTTGACGTGTGCCCGGTAGACTGTTTTCGCGAAGGTGAAAATTTTTTGGTCATCGACCCGGATGAATGCATTGATTGCACCTTGTGCGTGGCTGAATGTCCGGCTGAGGCCATTTATGCTGCCGATGAAGTGCCGGCAGACCAACAGCATTGTATTGCATTGAATGCCGAGTTGGCGCAGAACTGGAAACCCATCATTGCCCGCCGCGACCCCCTGCCCGACGCAGATGCATGGAATGGCAAAACCGGCAAATTAGCGCAATTGAAGCGTTGATTCCGTTTCAATGCAGGCCATTTATTCCCATGCTGCCAAGACCCTGCTTCAAGAAGTCACCCAGCGGAAATTGGCACTGGCCGAGAGCGTGGTGTTATTGCCCAACATGGCGTGCGCGCAGGAGTTCTCAGCCGCCTTGGCACAATATGCTTTACCCGAAAGCGCTTTTCCACGCTGGATGACCCTGTCCGGTTGGGCAGAGACCTCCGGTGTGACCGTACAAACCCTGCCCGACAGTCGCCGTGCCGTGTTGTT
>DDOT01000093.1:4376-8480 GCA_002341815.1 Thiobacillus sp. UBA2487
TGTGGCCCGTTTGCCGTGAATTGGCGCAACTGTTTGATGAATTGACGCTTTACCATATCACGTTGCCCACATCGCTGGATGAATTTTCCGCGCAATTGGCCCAAGCCTATCAAACTCACGCCACACAGGACCTGGGGTTTGAAGCATCGCTGGTCCATGCCCTGTGGTTTGCCAGCCTGCAGTCACATCCCGATGATGCCGTGCCAGCCTCGGCGCGCTATGTGCTGCAACTGGCGGCATTGGCGCACAACACCCACTGCCCGATATTTACGTTTGGACTGGGCAATTTATCTGCATTAAACCGTGCCGAGCAACAATGCCTGGCAACCTGTGCCGCGCAAGCAGGGGTAATTGTCCTGGACCCTCCACCCAATCCGTGGCGTTGCTCACTAGCTGCCGCATGGCCCCAGCAACCCGGCCCGGGCCTGTCTGAACGTGCTCAGGCCTGGCATGCCTACGCTGATGATTGGCAACAACGCCTGCGTCTGGTGCCAACCCATGATCTGACGCATGAAGCACACTGCGCCGCACGGCAAATTCGTGACTGGCTGCATGCCGGATTGCAGCGCATCGCGGTGGTGGTGCTGGATCGGGTGAGCGCGCGTCGTTTGCGCGCCATATTGGAGCAGGATGGCATCCCCATTCAAGATGAAACCGGTTGGGCATTGGATACCACGGTGGCAGCCACGTGGGTCATGCAATGGCTGCAAACGGTGCGCGCTGATTTTTCGGCAGAACGTCTGCGTGATTGGTTAAGCGCGCCATCGCCGTTGCCGGTAAGGGACAGCGCCAACCTGGCACATCAACTGGAAACCTTGCGCATACAATTTCCCCTGCTCACCGGTTTGGATAACTGGCGCAAACACGTTCATAAATTGCCGGAAGGCGATGGTTTGATGATGTGGCTGGATAACCTCGCGACAGCTGCGCGTGCGCTGGCGGCACCCATGCAGTCGCTGTCCGGCTGGCTGCATGGGTTACAGGTCAGTCTGGATCAATCAGGGGTGTTGGCGTGGCTGCTGGCAGACCAAGCGGGCAGCCAGTTATGGCAGCACTTGCAACAATGTCAGCATGAGTTGCAAGACCATTCGTTACCACTGACGCTGGATGCCTTTATACACTGGCTAAGCGATGAATTGTCCGTGCAAACCTTTATTGATGCCACTGTACACAGCCCGGTCATTTTCACGCACCTTGCCGCCACACGTGGGCGGATATTTGATGCCACACTGCTGCTGGGCACCGATGAAACCCGATTACGACCGGGCTTGTCTGGCGGACTGTTTTTTAACCAGCGCGTGCGTAACACCTTGGGCCTGCCGGGTTACGAGCAAGCCGATGCGTTGATCCGTGATGATTTGATCGGTTTGCTGGCATCCACACCTCGGATTCGCGTGATGTGGCAATCGGAGCAAGCCGGAGAAACCCGCCAAGTGGCCAGTTGGTTTGTGCGCATGAATTTGGTGCATAAATTGGCAACCGGTCGCAGCCTGTTTGATGAAGCGTTCGCCCAGCAAGTGAGTGCGTCCTTTGATGCACAGGCAGCACCCGATTCAACGCCCGCCATCGTAGCGTCATCCCCTCGTCTATTGCCCGCCTTGCTACCCGAACAAATCAGCGTGAGCGGACTAAAAACCCTGGTAGCCTGCCCATATGCCTATTTCGCCGCCAGCATTCTGGGTTTGCAAGCCCCAGAAGCGGATGATCCGGACATGGGCAAGCAAGATTACGGGCAACTGGTACATCACATTTTGCAGACATTTCATACCCGCGTACCCTCGGTGCGCGCAATCGGCAAATCGTTAGCGCTGACCGCATTACAACAGATCAGCACACACATTTTTGCGCAACACATTGAGGAAGATGTGTTGGTATTGGGCTGGCAACAACGCTGGCTGGACAAGCTGGAGGAATATCTGGATTGGCAGATCGCGCGTGAAACCAACGGTTTTTATTGGACCAACAGCGAACAGAAATACCAACGTGACGTTATGTTGCCCACCGGACAGCGCGTACGACTGCAGGGTCGAATTGATCGTCTTGATCGCAAGGATGGACAACTTCATGTGCTGGATTATAAAACCTCAGCCCTTAAAACCCTGCGAGAAGCTGCTGCTCACCCGGATGAAGACGTACAGTTGGCCGCCTATGCCGCGTTACTGACCGATCAAGTCGTTGAATCATCCGCGTTTGTCGTGCTGGACGGCGAACAACCGGTATTAACTATTACCGCGCATGATTTGCCGGTTGCGCAAGCCTGTATCGAGCAACGCCTGCAACTCATTTTCAGCCAGCTTTATGCAGGGTCAGGCTTGCCGGCCAATGGCGCCATGTGCCAGCATTGCTCCTACACCGGCGTATGCCGCAGGGGATAACCAATAGCCGATGCGTTACTTGGGTGCGACGTGCTGTTCAATTTCATCAATGGCCGTGTGGCGGATGTCTTTGCCTTTGACCATATACACCAGATATTCGGAAATATTGCGCGAGTGCGCGCCCATGCGCTCTATGGACTTGGCGACAAACATGATTTCAATGAAATTTCTGATATTGCGCGGGTCTTCCATCATATACGTGATCAGATTGCGCAATACCAGGTGATATTCCTCATCCACTTCGCGGTCTTTGCGGGCAATCAGCACGGTATCGCCAATATCCAGTCGCGCAAAGCCATCCAGCACGCGATGCAGCATTTCCAGCACAATTTCGTTCATGAAACTGATTTGGTTGAAGCGGGTTGATGTCACGCGGCCTGAATCATGAATCTCACGCACCATGCGCGCAATTTTAGCGGCTTCGTCGCCAATGCGTTCCAGATCGGTAATGGTTTTGATAGCGGTAATGATCATCCGCAAATCCGACGCCGTGGGTTGGCGGCGCGCGATGATTTGGGCACAATCTTCATCAATGCCCACTTCCATCCCGTTAATGATGTGATCGTTGGCAATCACGTGATCCGCCAATTCAAAATCGGCATTAAGCAAGGCTTCCATGGCCTGACTGATTTGTTGTTCAACCAGTCCGCCCATCTGCAACACGCGGGCGCGCATGTTTTCCAGATCGGTATCAAACTGTTTGAAAGTGTGTTCCTGTGGCATGATGAGCTCCTCATAGGTATGGTGAATTATAACGGGCAGATCGCCATTTAGTATGACAGAAATGTGATGGTTAGCCGTGAATTTCAGTGCGGCTTGCGGGGTACATACAAAATCATCGTCACTCGCCGGTCTTGAACGCCATTCGAGCCTGATGTCCGTCAATCGTCAGAAGCAAAATCCAGTCCTGCTGGCCGGTCACGCATACCGGCAAGGTAATTTGCGCCTGCCAGGATTGCGGATAAGCCGTTGGCTGAGGAACGGGTTGCAGGTCATAGCGAATAATCCCCATGTCCATGTGTTGCATATTGAAACTGGCGCTCACCTGCCGGGCAGTGGCGTGCAGCGTCAAACCAAACGGTTTGAGCGCACTCGGCGCCGTGGTGAATTTTAACCAGACCGGTTGGTGATTCAGCTCAAAACGGCAGCCTTGCAGCGGGTTGGCGCAGGTAACCGATTGCACCGGCGCGGCCATCTGCGGTTTCAGCCAGGACCACAAACTGCCGGACAGCGCCAACGCCACCACCAATCCCGGCACCACATAACGGAGCAGCGGTTTCATTGCCATGCGCTGCCCAGCATGGCAATGCCATGCGCGCCGTGCGCGCGTGCAGTCTCAAGCAAATCGGCTTGCATGCCGCCCAGGGCATAGACCGGCATCGGCGTATCTTGAATCAGCCGAGCAAAAACCTCCCAGCCCAGCGCCGACGTATCGGGATGACTGCGGGTGGGCAACACCGGAGAAAGCAGTGCATAATCGCAGCCCAGTTGCGCCGCCAGCGCCAATTCGTGGGCATTGTGGCAAGATGCGCCCACCAGTGCCACATCCGGTCGCCGGATCATGTCCGCCAACTGACCGGCTTTTAGCTGCACCCCATCGGCGTAGCTGATCCGTGCCAGATCGACATCGCCATTGATCACCAGTCGGGCATGGCAGTCGCGGACCACCGGTGCCAATTGCCCGGCCAGCCACGCCAGTTCATCGGCATTGTCGCGTCGCAGGTGAATA
>DDOT01000093.1:8518-8886 GCA_002341815.1 Thiobacillus sp. UBA2487
GGTTCACCGCTTGCCGGACTGATGCCAATCACGGCAGGCAGGTTAAATGCCGCCAGCAAGCGCTGGTTAGCGGGCAGCAAAGGGCCAATCGTCACGTGACCGGGATCTTGCCAGCGCAGTTGTTGGCCCTCGCGGGGCTCAGGCTCGTTTTGCCAGGCATCCACCACAAAACAATGCAACACCACACTGGCTGTATCATAGTCGTGACGCAAGGTCAGCCATGGCCGGCAGTTCTGGATATGAATCCCCAGTTCTTCCTGCAACTCACGCGCCAAGGCGGCCTCTGCTGTCTCGCCAGCCTCAAGCTTACCCCCCGGAAACTCCCAATAGCCGGCCCAAGGTTTATCGGCCGGCCGGCTGGCGAACAA
>DDOT01000093.1:8929-12605 GCA_002341815.1 Thiobacillus sp. UBA2487
CATAGCTCAGCGTGTTAAAATGCAATGTTTAAACATTAGCAAGAGAATCCAGCCATGTCGATAGAATTGTTTAATGACGGTCATCATGTGTGCATGATGTTTCACGATTTGGTTGATGATGCCGCTGACGCCGTGCAGGCCAACCAGTTTTTGATTGTCTCCAATGGTGAGGGGGCGCTGATCGACCCTTCCGGCAATATGACCTACAACGGTTTGGTTGTGGGCATGAGCCAGTATTTTCCTTACAAGCGATTAAAATACCTGCTGGCGTCACACCAAGACCCGGATATTGTCGGCTCGCTGAACCGCTGGATGATGTCTACCGATGCCAGTTTGTGCGTGTCCGGCTTGTGGTCTCGTTTTGTGCCACACTTTTGCACCGGGGACCGAACAGCCGGGCGGATTATCAGCATTCCGGATCAGGGCATGAGCATTCAACTGGGGCAAGATCGGATTATTGCCGTACCCGCACATTTCTTGCACGCCGAAGGTAATTTTCAATTTTACGATGTGCGCTCAAAAATCCTGTTCAGCGGCGACATGGGTGCGTCGATTGTGCCACATGACCGGGTAGTGCAACCCATCACCACAGTAGAAGAGTTCCGCCAGCATGTGTCGCTCATGCAAGGCTTTCACCAACGCTACATGGTGTCAAACAAGGTGTGTCGCCTGTGGGCGGATATGGTGCGCGACATGGATATCGACGCCATGGTGCCGCAGCACGGTCGCTGGTTCAAAGGCCGGGCGGTGGTGCATGCATTTTTGGACTGGATTGCCGCCCTGCACTGCGGCATTGACCGCATGGGGCCGACCGATTACCGCCTGCCCGCGTAATCTCGTGCAAATTGCCACGCGCTGCGCCCCGAGCGGTTGCTGCGCGTGAGCGCCCACAGCAGGGCTTCGTGGCGAATCTCCGGGGTGTTGCTGTCTTGAATACCCAACTGCGCCAGCCATGCGCGAACACATGCCAGATAGGTATCTTGGTCAAACGCATAAAACGATAACCAGAGCCCGAAACGGTCTGATAATGCAATCTTTTCATCAACAGTTTCACCGGGGTGCAGATCAGCGCCTGATGCAGATTGGTTGTCGCGCTGCGATTCCGGCAACAAGTGGCGGCGGTTGGAGGTTGCATAAATCAGCAAATTGTCGGGCGTGGCCGCCAAACTGCCATCCAGCGCCGTTTTGAGCGCCATATAGCCGTTATCGTTTTCATCAAAGCTCAGGTCATCGCAAAAAATAATAAACCGCTCAGGCCGCTGACTCACCAACTGGATGATATCCGGCAAATCGGCAAGCAGGTGTTTTTCCACCTCGATCATGCGCAGTCCTGAAGCGGAAAATTGGTGCAACATGGCTTTAATCAGCGACGACTTGCCGGTGCCGCGCGCACCGGTCAAGAGCACGTTATTGGCAGAACGTCCGGCAACAAACTGAGCAGTATTGCGTTCGATTGCGCTGCGCTGGTCATCAATGCCTTGTAACTGACGTGCATCCAGACGTTGCGGGTTGGCAATCGGTTCCAGCCAGCCGCGCTGTGCATTGCGTCGCCAACGAAATGCCGGCGAATCCTGCCAGTTTGGCGTACCGGACATTGTGGGTGGCAACAGGGTTTCCAGTCGCCCCAACATCGCTTCAGCCCGTTGTAAAAACAGACTGGCCTGCTGAATCAGATCAACTGCGGTATTCGGCATTGATTTTCACATAATCGTAAGAAAAATCACACGTCCACACGGTCGCTTGCGCCAGGCCACGGTTAAGCGCCACGCGAATGGTGATATCAGATTCGCGCATCACGCGCTGCCCGTCAGCCTCTTGGTAACTGGCGGCACGCCCGCCGTGTTCGGCCACCAGCACATCACCCAACCAGACCTGAATGTTGGACACATCCAGATCATTGATGCCCGCGTAGCCAATGGCGGCCAAAATCCGCCCCAAATTCGGGTCAGAAGCAAAAAATGCCGTTTTAACCAGTGGCGAGCGGGCAATTGCATACGCCACTTGACGGCATTCTTCTCGGGTTTGACCTTGTTCAACCGCAATTTGAATAAATTTGGTGGCACCTTCACCATCGCGCACAATCGCCTGCGCCAATTCGCGCGATACCTGATTGATCGCCTCTTGCAGGACAGGCCGTGCCGGATGATCCCAGTGGTCGACGGGCAACGCGCCGGACTGGCCGGTGGCAATCAACATGAATGAATCATTGGTCGAGGTATCGCCATCCACCGTGATGCAATTGAAACTGACATCAGCGGCCTCTCGCACCATGCGTTGCAAAATATCCGGGCTAACGTGGGCATCGGTAGCCACATAACCCAGCATGGTGGCCATATTGGGGTGAATCATACCGGAACCCTTGGCAATACCGGTCACATGAACCGCCACGCCTTCGATATCGATACTGTGCGAAGCACCTTTGGCCACAATGTCAGTGGTCATGATCGCCTCGGCTGCCGCCAGCCAGTTGTCCTCGCTGGCGTCCGCCAGCGCAGCGGGCAGCGCAGCGACAATCTTGTCGGCGGGCAAGGGTTCCATGATCACACCCGTGGAAAACGGTAAAATTTGCGCTGCGGCACAACCCAGTTGTTGAGCCAACGCCGCGCAAACCTGCATAGCGCGTGCCATACCGTCCTCACCAGTGCCGGCATTGGCATTGCCGGTATTAATGACCAATGCCACCGGCGATGCAGATTGCGTCAAATGCTGGCGGCACAAGGTCACCGGCGCGGCACAAAACCGGTTTTCGGTAAACACCCCCGCCACCACACTGCCCGGCGCGGGTAACAATACCGTAACATCTTTGCGCCCCGGCTGTTTGATGCCGGCGCTGGCGATACCCAATTTCAGGCCGGCAATCGGGTGTAATTGGCCGGCAACCGGTGAGACAAGATTAACAGGCATGTTGATTTCCTTTTAGCGCGATCTTTTCATGAATACACATAAGCGCGCGCGTTAATTGATAAAAAAATCGGGTTAACGCTGGCGCAGGGCTTCGTCGTTGTAAGCCCCATCAATTTTATGCACGATGTCCTCCACCAAGCGAAAACCCTCCACCGGCGCATCATCTTTCATGTAAAACAACCGGATGGGTCCCAGCGCATTGACAGCTTGCGTGCGTTCCAGACTATCGTTGACATCGGCCAGTTTACTGTTACTGAACAACTGGGCAATGATATGGCCGGCGATGGCGTTTTTATGGGTGCCGGTTTGTGCGGCAGTAAAGGTCTGGCTGACATCACCGTCGGTAATGTCATATTTGCTGTGGCTCATCAAATAACCAAGTAATTCATTGAATGTCATTCAGGTTCTCCAAGTTAGCGGGGTCAAGGCCAAGTAACCCGATAATAAACCGGTAGTCCTGCGGATCAACCGGGGTGATAGACAAACGGTTGCCGCGCTGCAAGATTCGCAGATTGGCAAGCACATCATGCTGGCGCAGTTCGGCAAGCGGTAACAAACGGGTTTTTTGCAGCAACTGAACATCCACATTGAACCAGCGCGGGGTTTCCGGCGTGGCTTTGGCATCAAAATATTTGTGCGTCGCATCAAATTGAGTGGCGTCGGGGTACGCCAGACTGGCAACCCGGGCAAGACCGGCAATCCCGGGTTGGGCGCAACTGGAGTGATAAAACAGCACCGCATCGCCGGGGCGCATTTGATCGCGCATGAAATT
>DDOT01000093.1:12654-13777 GCA_002341815.1 Thiobacillus sp. UBA2487
GCAAGATCATCTATACTCACATCCGATGGTTCGGATTTCATCAGCCAGTAACGCATTCCGGTTGCTTTGGTGGATTGAATGCTGAACATTTTACTGGAAAATGCCGCAGATGCCAGCCATTCGGCGGGTATATGTTACAGACCAGTCCATCGGCTGCAGGCTCAATCGGGCCATGCCACCTGACCTTGCCAGCCGGCGCCGTGCCAATTTTAGAAAGGATATCCACTTGAAACAGCTTGACCAGCGGCGGCTGGATGAACTGGCCGCAGCCGCGCAACAATCGCCCCGCCTGCGCATGAACGCCAATTTACATGATGTACTGGAAGACCCGGTACAACGCCTGGCAATTGCCATGCAACCCGATACCATCATTCGTCCGCACCGCCACAGACAAACGTGGGAGTTGCTCACCGCCTTGCGTGGGCGCTTTGTCGTGTTGCACTTTTCCGGGGACGGCATCGTGGTTGACCGGGTGGTGCTGGGGGAAGATTGCCGCGTGCAGGAAACACCGGCAGGTCAATACCATGCGGTGTTATCACTGGACGATGGCGGCGTAATTTTCGAGGTGAAACAAGGGCCGTATCGCGCATTTGTGCCGGATGATTTTGCGCCGGGCTATCGCGATGATGATGCACAACGCGACGCCACGCTGAATGCATGGTATTTGACAGCCAAGGTTGGTGATCGTCTGTGGCGCTAACCCCGCGTGTCAACACATGATTGTTGTCGATTGACCAATGCCCGCTGTTTGTCGCCATCATCATGTGTATTCCACCCACGGAGATTCTGGTAACTGGCGACAATCCGGTTCAACACGGTTTTGCATCAACGCAAAAAGGCGGCCCGAAGGCCGCCTTTCATGGCTTTAACACAACACCGGCTTGCGCCAGCGGGGTGTTTAGAAGCTGTGCTTCACGCCCAGCGAAACGCCGGAGATGGTGGCGCCAGCATTGCCTTGGCCGTTTGCAAGGGTTCCTTCGTTCCCGTACACCGGTGCCGTGGTGTCAGCAATGTTGTAGTACGCGTTGTTGTCGTTGGCGATATGGGTGTACACCAAGAACACTTGGGTGCGTTTGCTGAAGTTGTAGTCGCCACCCAAGGTGTATTGCTTGGCACCGCCAAC
>DDOT01000187.1:0-5045 GCA_002341815.1 Thiobacillus sp. UBA2487
TCAGCAGCAGGAGCAGCAGCGTCAGCCTTCTTGGCCTTAGCAGCTTTTTTCTTCATGGCGTGGTGCTTTTTAGCGTGGTGCTTGGCAGGTGCAGCAGCCTTAGGTGCATCAGCAGCAGGAGCGGCAGCGTCATCAGCAAAAGCAGCAACAGAAGTCATAGCGATAGCAGCAGCAATCAGAGCAGAAATCAGCTTGTTCATGAATACATCCTTCAAAAATATTGGGTTGGGATACTACAACGCGGCAACTGCGTTACCGACATGGCAACTAACGCAGTCTCTCAATGCCCGGTTGACAGGGTTTACAAATTTTCTGCAATTTTTTCATCTGACCGTGACACTCGCATCGGATACACGCCGTTTGACATTCTCAACCAGATTTGCAATCCTTGATCTTTGATGTTCTCTCATGCAATCGCGCCAAGAACGTTTTTTGCTATAAAAATTTCAGTTCATAGCTCACTCAACCTTACTCTGGAAAAAACATGCCTTATCAACACATCCAACTTCCCGCCCAAGGCCAGCGCATTACGGTCAACGCGGATAACACACTCAACGTACCTGACCAACCGATCATTCCTTTCATCGAAGGTGATGGCACAGGCGTCGACATCACACCTGTCATGTGTCGCGTGGTTGACGCGGCGGTAGCGCAGGCTTATGGCGATCAGCGAAAAATTGCCTGGATGGAAGTCTATGCCGGCGAAAAAGCCACCACGATTTATGGCGCTGATGCCTGGCTACCTGAAGAAACCGTTTCTGCGGTGCGTGATCATGTCATTTCGATAAAAGGCCCGCTTACCACACCCACTTCAGGCGGCATGCGCTCATTGAATGTCGCGTTGCGTCAAATGCTCGATCTGTATGTCTGTCTGCGACCGGTTCGTTATTTCAATGGCGTCCCCAGCCCGGTCAAAGCGCCAGAAAAAGTTGATATGGTAATTTTTCGTGAAAATACCGAAGACATTTACGCGGGTATCGAGTGGGAAGCCAACAGCGCGGATGCACAAAAAATTATCGCCTGGCTGCAAAGTGAAATGGGCGTTACAAAAATTCGTTTTCCCGATTCCTCCGCTATCGGCATTAAACCAGTTTCTGTTGACGGAAGCGAACGCCTGATCCGGCGTGCCATCCAGTATGCCATCGACCACGGTCGCCGCTCGGTTACCTTGGTCCACAAGGGCAACATCATGAAATTCACCGAAGGCGGATTCAAAAAGTGGGGCTACGAACTGGCCAAGCGTGAATTCGGTGCCGTAGAAATCGACAATGGCCCCTGGTGCAAATTGCCGAATGGCATCATTATCAAAGACGTCATCGCAGATGCATTCTTACAACAAATTTTGTTGCGGCCAGACGAATATGACGTCATTGCCACACTGAACCTGAACGGGGATTATATTTCCGATGCATTGGCTGCTGAAGTTGGGGGTATCGGCATTGCGCCGGGCGCAAATTTATCCGACTCGGTAGCCATGTTTGAAGCCACCCACGGCACCGCCCCCAAATATGCCGGTAAAGATTACGTCAACCCTGGATCGATCATTCTTTCTGCTGAAATGATGTTGCGTCACATGGGTTGGGACGAAGCCGCCGATCAAATTGTAACGGGCATGGAAGGTGCTATTGGCGCACGCATCGTCACCTATGATTTTGCCCGCCTGATGGACAACGCAACCCAAGTCAGTTGTTCTGCATTTGGCGAAGCCATTATTGCCCACATGGCGCAGTAATCAGGCGCAGCATCCGGTGGCATGCCGGGTGCGTTCAATGCGCCAACCGTGACTTTGGCTGCATTTCTCGCCAACAGGACGTAAAAAAAGCGCGAAACAAGTTCGCGCTTTTTTGACCGGAAAAACGATCAGGCAGGCTGAATGTTTGACGCTTGCTTGCCTTTAGGGCCTTGCGAAACTTCAAAACTAACCTTTTGACCTTCTTTCAATGTCTTGAAACCACCCATGTTGATGGCAGAAAAATGTGCGAACAAATCTTCGCTGCCGTCATCGGGGGTAATAAAACCAAAACCTTTAGAATCGTTGAACCACTTTACTGTACCAGTTGCCATTTGCTGCTTCCCTTGATTAAAAAACGAGCCCATACTGAGCCTTGTTGTTTGAGAATCAAGACCGCACAACGGCTGCACCAGACTTGCAGGAACCTTGATACCCAACTCCGGTCTACGTTTTACTCCTGCTTATTCGTTTTGGCAAGCATTAAATGCATATTGCCAATTATTTTTTTTACAAGGCTTGCAATCTGGCAATGAATAGCGACAATAGGCTTTGCGCAAGTTAAATGATGAATGACCATGGCAACCCGGCACCAAGACGATATACTGACCGTACCAAAGGTAACGAAACAAAAACCGCCGCCGCTGTTTAAAGTCATTTTGTTAAACGACGACTACACACCGATGGACTTTGTGGTACATATCTTGCAAGCTTATTTTGGCAAGACTGTAGAGCAGGCCACCCGAATCATGCTGGATGTACATAACCACGGACGCGGTGTGTGCGGCATTTACCCATCCGACATAGCAGCCACCAAGGTGGCACAGGTTGTTAATCATGCCCGTCAGCACCAACACCCATTGCAGTGCGTAATGGAGGAAAACTGAATGATCGCCCAAGAACTTGAAGTAAGTCTGCATCTGGCATTTATGGAGGCACGCCAAAAACGCCATGAATTCATCAGCGTCGAACATTTGTTGTTGGCCCTGCTGGACAACCCGTCAGCAGCAGATGCATTGCGTGCAGGCAGCGTGGATATTGAACTGTTACGCAAACAACTGATTGACTTTGTCAATCAGCATACCCCGATCGTAACGGGCGATGATGACGTCGACACGCAACCAACGCTTGGATTTCAACGCGTCATTCAACGCGCCATCCTCCACGTGCAAGCCTCCGGCAAAAAAGAAGTCACGGGAGCCAATGTGTTGGTCGCCATTTTGGGCGAAAAAGACTCGCACGCTGTATATTACCTGAGTCAGCAGGGACTGAGCCGACTCGACGTCGTTAATTACCTGTCACATGGTGTGTCCAAAAATCCGTCACCGGACAACAGCCAATCCAAGCCGGAGGCGTCTTCGGAATCTGGTGAAGATAACGCACCGTCAGCTCGCGCACTGGAAAACTATACGGACAATCTGAATGCGCGTGCTGTCGCGGGCAAAATTGATCCATTGATCGGCCGTGACAACGAACTGGAACGGGTGATTCAAACCCTTTGTCGCCGCCGCAAAAACAATCCGTTGCTGGTTGGCGATGCCGGGGTTGGTAAAACCGCTATTGCTGAAGGTTTGGCGCGGCGGATTGTCGAAGGCAATGTACCGGATGTACTGGAAGGCAGCGTTATTTATGCATTGGACATGGGCGCGTTGCTGGCCGGCACCAAATATCGGGGTGATTTTGAGCAGCGCCTGAAAGCTGTGCTCAAACAATTACAAGCATCGCCCCAAGCCATCTTGTTTATTGACGAAATTCACACCTTGATTGGTGCAGGCGCCGCATCCGGTGGCACACTCGATGCATCGAACCTACTAAAACCAGCCTTGTCATCCGGACAATTGCGCTGCATCGGGGCAACCACCTATACAGAATTTCGCGGCATTTTCGAGAAAGACCATGCGCTCTCGCGCCGCTTTCAAAAAATCGACGTCGCCGAACCGAGCGTTTCCGATACCATTGCCATCTTGCGTGGACTTAAGTCACGTTTTGAAGCCCACCATGGGATCAAGTACGCGCAATCGGCCTTAACCACCGCGGCCGAGTTATCGGCACGCTACATCAACGATCGGCATTTGCCTGACAAGGCCATTGATGTCATCGATGAAGCAGGTGCCGCCCAACGCATTTTGCCGAAATCGCGTCAGAAGAAAGTCATCACCCGACGCGAAATTGAAGAAACCGTGGCCAAGATCGCCCGCATTCCCTCACGCAATGTCAGCACCGATGATCATCAGCAACTCAAAAATCTCGACCGCGATTTACGTGCAATGGTATTTGGTCAAGACAACGCCATTACCGCACTCGCCGCCGCCATCAAAATGGCGCGCAGCGGCTTGGGCAATCCCGACAAACCCATCGGCAGTTTCCTGTTCTCCGGTCCGACCGGCGTGGGTAAAACCGAGGTAGCACGCCAACTGGCTTACACGCTGGGCATTGAGCTGATTCGTTTCGATATGTCCGAATACATGGAGCGTCACGCCGTTTCTCGCCTTATCGGCGCGCCACCGGGCTACGTCGGATTTGAACAAGGCGGACTGCTCACCGAAGCCATTACCAAAACCCCTTACGCGGTGTTGCTGTTGGACGAAATCGAAAAGGCGCACCCTGATATTTTCAATGTGTTGTTACAGATCATGGATCATGGCACACTGACCGACAACAATGGCCGCCGCGCCGATTTTCGCAACACGATCATTATCATGACCACCAATGCGGGCGCTGAAGCCTTGGGCAAGGCGAAAATCGGCTTTACCACCGTTACGGCTCATGGCGATGAAATGACCGAAATCAAGCGGCTGTTTTCACCCGAATTCCGCAATCGGCTGGATGCCATCATTCCGTTCGCCAGCTTGGACAGCTCAACTATCCAACGTGTGGTAGATAAGTTCCTGATGCAACTGGAAGACCAACTGCATGAGAAAAAAGTGGATGCCCACTTCACCGAGGCGTTAAGAATCTGGTTAGGTAAAAAAGGCTTTGACCCGCTAATGGGCGCACGTCCAATGTCGCGCTTGATCCAGGACAAATTGCGACGCGCCTTGGCAGATGAACTGCTGTTTGGTCGTCTGGCGCAAGGAGGCAAGGTCAGTATCGACATCGATGATCAAGACGACATTATCTTGCTGTTTGATGAAGCGCCTGCCATCGTATAGCCGGCCCCACCCGTTATGAGGATTATTATCACACAAAGGTCATACAGCTCTGCTACAATTTCTCACAATTCCAACTGCTTCCAGCCCGATCTTTTTATGAATTAACGCGCGCCCTCACTGGTCTTTTGTTCCATATTGGCATTTTATTCAATTGGGCGTACGAA
>DDOT01000187.1:5074-16569 GCA_002341815.1 Thiobacillus sp. UBA2487
CTGCGTGATCATCACGCAAATTCATGAAATGATCGGGCAAATGTGAGAAAATTTCTTACAATTATTCAAATAGAGCGAATTTATGATACTCGTGACAGGTGGCGCCGGATTTATCGGCGCAAATTTTGTGTTGGACTGGCTGCAATTACATGACGAACCCGTCATCAATCTCGACAAACTGACCTACGCTGGCAATCTGGAAAGTCTGGCAACCATCAAAGATGACCCCCGCCACATTTTTGTACAGGGCGACATCGGCGACATCGGTTTGGTCACGCATTTGCTCAACACACATCAGCCGCGCGCTATCATCAATTTTGCAGCGGAAAGCCACGTCGACCGCTCGATTCATGGCCCGGAAGCCTTTATTCAAACCAACGTCACCGGCACGTTTCATTTACTGACGTCTGCGCGTGCCTACTGGAATGAATTGCCAGACGACCGCAAGGCCGATTTTCGCTTTTTGCATGTATCCACCGATGAGGTGTATGGCTCGCTTGGTCCCAACGATCCGCCGTTCACCGAAACCAATCCATATCAGCCCAACAGCCCCTATTCGGCTTCCAAAGCGGCGTCTGATCACTTGGTGCGGGCTTGGCACCACACGTATGGCCTGCCGGTACTAACCACTAACTGCTCCAACAACTACGGTCCGTATCAATTTCCGGAAAAGCTTATCCCGTTGATGATCATGAACGCCTTGGCAGGAAAAGCCCTGCCAGTGTATGGCGACGGCCTGAATATCCGCGATTGGCTGTACGTCGGTGACCATTGCAGCGCCATCCGGACCGTGCTGGAAAAAGGCACACCGGGCGAGGTGTATAATGTGGGCGGTTGGAATGAGAAAACCAATATGGAAGTGGTGAATACCTTGTGCGAGATTCTGGATGCCCGCCATCCTTCATCGCCCGTCATGCCGCATCACCAATTGATCAACCACATTCGGGATCGGGCCGGCCATGATCGCCGCTACGCTATCGATGCGCGCAAAATCGAACGCGAACTGGGCTGGAAACCGGACGAAACCTTTGAAACCGGCATCCACAAGACCGTGGCGTGGTATCTGGACAATCAAACGTGGGTGGGAAATATCACCAGCGGCGAGTATCGCCAATGGCTGGACAAACAGTACGGGAGCAAGCAGGCATGAGCAACCGGCGCGGCATTATCCTGGCCGGCGGTTCCGGCACACGCTTGTACCCCATCACCCAAGCCGTTTCCAAGCAACTGCTGCCGGTGTATGACAAACCCATGATTTACTACCCGCTCAGCACCCTCATGCTGGCCGGCATTCGGGATGTGTTGATCATTTCTACCCCACTTGACACACCGCGCTTTGAACAACTACTGGGCGATGGCAGCCAATGGGGCATGCACCTGCGCTATGCGGTACAACCCAGTCCGGATGGGCTGGCGCAAGCATTTATCATTGGCGCCGATTTTATCGACAATCAGCCCAGTGCCTTGGTATTAGGCGACAACCTGTTTTATGGACATGAATTTGCCCACGACCTGCGCAATGCCTCAGACCGCGAACAAGGTGCTACGGTGTTTGCTTACCCGGTACAAGACCCGGAACGCTATGGCGTGGTAGAATTTAACGCGCAAGGCCATGCGATCAGTCTGGTTGAGAAACCAACTGAACCCAAATCGCGGTATGCCGTCACCGGTTTGTATTTTTACGACAACCAGGTCATCGACATCGCTAAAAACCTCAAGCCATCACCGCGTGGTGAACTGGAAATTACCGATGTCAACCTGGAATACCTGCGGCGCGACCAACTGAATGTCGAGGTCATGGGGCGCGGTCATGCGTGGCTGGATACCGGCACCCATGAGTCGCTGCTTGAGGCATCCACCTTTATCCAGACCATCGAAAACCGCCAGGGCTTGAAAGTCGCTTGCCCGGAAGAAATCGCATACCGACAAGGCTACATCACCGCCGAGCAAGTCGAAAAACTGGCGCAACCCCTGAAGAAAAACGCGTATGGCAAATATTTGCTGAATATGCTGACCGAAAGGTTATTCTGACATGAACCTGATTGAAACCAGTCTGCCCGGTGTTGTGATGATTGAGCCCAAGGTGTTTGGCGATGAACGTGGTTTTTTTTACGAAAGCTACAACCAGCGCATCATGACCGAACTTGGCATTCCCGATCATTTCGTGCAAGACAATCATTCGCGCTCGCGCAAAAATGTGTTGCGCGGTTTGCACTACCAAATCCAGCAAACCCAAGGCAAACTGGTGCGGGTTATCTTGGGCAGTGTTTGGGATGTGGCCGTTGACCTGCGTCAATCATCCCCCACCTTTGGTCAATGGGTGGGAATGGAACTCAGCGCAGACAACAAACGCATGGCATGGATTCCACCCGGCTTCGCCCACGGGTTTGTGGTCACCAGCGATATTGCGGAATTCCTCTATAAAACCACCGATTACTGGGCACCGCCGCACGAACGCACATTACTGTGGAACGATCCGGCGCTGGGCATCACCTGGCCGCTGGATGGCGAACCGACGCTGGCGGCAAAAGATGCAGCAGGCTTGCCTCTGGTGCAATGTGAGGTATTTGCGTGAAAATATTGCTGACCGGTGTTAACGGGCAAGTTGGTTGGGAGTTGCAACGCACATTGGCAAGCTTGGGCGATGTCATCGCCCCACGGCGTGACCAGCTCGATCTCAGTGACATCCAGCAGATACGTGCAGCCGTGCGCGCAATACGCCCGCAACTGATTGTCAATCCCGCCGCGCACACCGCTGTCGATAAAGCCGAGTCAGAGCCTGACCTGGCACGTGCGATCAATGCGATTGCCCCTGCCACATTGGCTGAAGAAGCCAAACGCTTGGGCGCAACCATGCTGCACTACTCAACCGATTATGTGTTTGATGGCAACAAAACCAGCCCTTGGACCGAAGATGACCCAACCGGACCGCTTGGCGTGTATGGAGCGACCAAGCTGGAAGGAGAACAGGCGATTGCGGCACAAGGCATTCCCTACTTGATTTTTCGCACCAGTTGGGTGTATAGCCAGCGTGGCAGCAATTTCTTGCTGACCATGCGCCGCTTGTTCCGCGAACGCGAACAATTAAACATTGTCGCCGATCAAATCGGTGCGCCAACCTGGGCACGCAGCATTGCCGAAGCCAGTGCACAAGTGATCGCACAGCACCCCTTTGACAACCCGGCCCACCACGGCATTTTTCATTTAACGTGCGCTGGACAAACCTCTTGGCACGGCTTCGCCAACGCCATTTTGCAAGCCACTGATCTGCCTGACGCTAAAACAGTCCAACTCAACCCGATTCCGGCCAACCAATATCCGACCCCAGCCAAGCGACCGGCCAATTCCGTGTTGGACAACCGCAAGCTGACCCAGCACTTCGGTGTTCGTATGCCCGATTGGGAAACCGCTCTGGCCTTGTGCCTTGGCTAAACCAGCGATTTCTTAATCTGAATCATCGGCCAGCAAACCTGCTCCCACCGACTCCAACGCCTCTTGCAGCGTTTCACCAGACAATTCATTCAGCGACTCGGCCAGCAATTCTGCCACATTCCAGACGGGTTCCGGCAGATGTTCGGACTCCACTTCGGCCACAAACATGGCAGCAGCGCCACAGATACGCAACAACTGTTGGCGCTCGGTCATCAGCATATCGAGTTCGCTGCGTAACATGGATAATTCTTGTTGATGTGGCATGCGTTATCTCCGGTTAAATTGGTCTGATATTTTGAAATATTGACAGGCCGTTACGATCTATTTATCCCTGTGAGTCATGCCCAAGGAAGGTCTAGCACTTTGCGGATACGTTGCGCCAACTGTGCGCTCATGCCACTGACCTCGGCCAATTCGTCGGCACTGGCCGCGTATACTGCCGCAACATTGCCAAATTTTGCCAACAAGGCTTGTGCCAACGGAGGGCTTACCCCCGGCAACCCTTCCACGACATATTGTTGTGAACCACGCGGATCAAACGGCTTGCCTTTGCGCAACACCGGCAATTGTCCAAAGCCATGTTGAACCAACCTGGCCATGGAATAAACAATTTCTGCGGTAAAGGCCGGACTGTAACTAGGCACCAGCGACACACCTTCAACGGCAGTCATCCAGGCAATGGCTTCATTACTTAGCGCTGCATCGCTATGGAAACGTCCCGCAAAAAAATCGCCTTCCACCAAATAGACGACCTGATCGGCAGCCGCCCGCAGCGCCAATACTTCACCATACAAGCGACGGTCCATGATTGCCAGATTAAAATCTGCCGCAGACTTACGCTCTACCAGCATGGATTCACCCAAACGAAAATCGCCACAAGGTAAGGTTTCTTCACGCCATTCAAGGCCCGGAAAACTGCCTGGGTAGGTTTGCCAATGCGCCACAACCGGGGTGGATGCTTCGCGAGGATGTAACAAAATCTGGGTTATCATTGCAGCTTCCTTGGCGATTGCCCGAAAATTAAAAAACCGGCCAACATATGAACATGATACACCTTCTCAACACGGAAACCATTGGCCTGTTGGCCGGCACACTCACCACCATTTCATTTGTCCCGCAGGTTATCCGGATTTGGCAAACCAAGCATGCGGACGATATTTCAACCAGCATGTTTGTCATTTTTATTACAGGGGTCGCATTGTGGCTGCTGTATGGCATTCAACTGCATGCATTACCGGTCATTGTCGCCAACAGCATCACCCTCGTATTGGCCAGCCTGATTCTGGTGCTTAAATTTCACTTTCAACGTCGCAAGAAAAAACGGCAGGACAACGGCTAACCCGCGACGCGAACAGTCTGTGTGGCTGCAACCCGCATAAGACACGGCTTGGCAGGCTGGGCGCCAGGCTGTGCGACCTGTCGAAACGACCCGCGTTGCAAAAAATGGCAACGCAACAACCTGCTCGCCAGTACCGGCTTATTCAGGCCGCATATGCGGAAACAAAATCACATCACGAATGGTGGTACTGCCGGTTAGCAACATGACCAGACGATCAATACCGATTCCGCAGCCTGCTGTTGGGGGCAAGCCATATTCCAAGGCACGAATGTAATCGGCATCATAATGCATTGCCTCTTCATCCCCCGCCTCTTTGGCGCGCGCTTGAGCCAAAAACCGCTCGGCCTGATCTTCCGGATCATTCAGTTCTGAAAAACCGTTGGCAATTTCACGTCCGGCAATAAACAACTCAAAACGCTCGGTAATCTCGGGATTGCTATCCGAACGGCGTGCCAACGGCGACACTTCGGCAGGATAGTCGATAATATAGGTTGGATGCACCAGGCGCTCTTCGGTAGTCGCCTCAAAAAAACTTAATTGCAGCCCGCCCAGACCATCGTCAGGCTGATACTTGGCCTTGTGGCTCTCAAACCAGGCCAGCAGCCAGTCACGATCATTTAGCTGTCCATCGGTATAGTGCGGATGGTACTTACACACCGCCTCAACTATCGTCAAACGATCAAACGGCAATGCAAGATCAATCATTTGATCACCGTGCGGCACTTGCAACTGCCCTGTAGACTGATGCGCTGTTTCGCGGATTAACTGCTCGGTAAAGTCCATCAAATACCGATAGTCGCGATAAGCTTCGTAAAATTCCATCATGGTAAATTCGGGATTGTGGCGTGTAGACAAACCTTCATTACGGAAATTTCGATTGATTTCGAACACCTTTTCTAAACCACCCACCACCAATCGCTTTAAATACAGTTCCGGCGCAATGCGCAGATACAACGGCATATCCAGTGCGTTATGATGGGTGACAAACGGCTTGGCCGCCGCACCGCCCGGAATCGGGTGCATCATGGGGGTTTCCACTTCCAAAAACCCATGCGAGGTCATCTGGCTGCGGATGCTCTGCACAATGCGCGAACGCGCCAGAAACACTTGGCGCGAGGCATCATTGGTGATCAAATCTACATAACGCTGCCGATATTTTTGTTCTTGATCGGTCAAACCATGAAATTTTTCCGGCAACGGACGCAAGGATTTTGTGAGCAAACGAATCGCGTTGGCGTGTACCGTCAGTTCACCGGTTTTGGTGCGAAACAAGTGCCCACTGATCCCGATAATATCGCCCAAATCCCAATGTTTGAACGCCTGATAAACGTCTTCACCGACATGGTCGCGCGATATATACGCCTGCATACGACCACTGCTGTCCTGCAAAGTGGCAAAACTGGCCTTGCCCATCACGCGCTTCAACATCATGCGACCAGCGAACTGCACGTGCACCGGTTCGGTTTGCAGCGTTTCATCGGATGCATCAGCAAAATGACGATGCAAATCACCCGCCATATCATGGCGCTGAAAATCATTCGGAAACGCCACGCCATGTTCTCGCAACTGCGCCAACTTGGCACGTCGCTCGGCCATGATCTGATTGTCGTCCGCCACTGCGGATGGTGTATCGCTCATGCTTATACCCCTTGTTTCAGGCTGGCTTCAATAAAATCATCCAAATCGCCATCCAGCACCTTTTGCGTATTGGCGATTTCAACGTTGGTGCGCAAATCTTTAATGCGCGACTGATCCAACACATACGAACGAATCTGATGCCCCCAACCCACATCGGATTTTCCGGCCTCCAGCTTGTCCTGTTCGGCTTGCCGTTTGCGCAACTCTGCTTCATACAAACGCGCCTTCAACATGGCCATGGCTTCCGCCCGGTTTTTATGCTGCGACCGATCATTTTGGCACTGTACGACAATACCGGAAGGAATATGGGTAATCCGCACTGCAGAATCCGTTTTATTGATGTGCTGTCCGCCTGCACCACTGGCCCGGTAGGTATCAATACGCAAATCAGCAGGATTAATGTCAATATCGATGGAATCGTCAACTTCCGGATACACAAAAACGCTGGCGAACGAGGTATGTCGACCGCCTGATGAATCAAACGGGGATTTGCGCACCAAGCGATGCACACCGGTTTCCGTGCGCAGAAAACCGTAGGCATAGTCACCTTCTACCCGCAAACTGGCTGATTTCACGCCGGCCACGTCGCCATCCGTCATTTCCAGCACCTCCGCCTTGAAACCCTTGCGTTCGCAGTAACGCAAGTATTGACGCAGCAACATCGATGCCCAGTCGCAGGCCTCGGTGCCGCCCGCGCCCGACTGAATGTCAATAAAGCAGGAATTAGGATCCATCGGATTAGAAAACATGCGCTTGAATTCAAGTTCGCCCACGCGCTGTTCAATACCGCCAATGTCGGTTTCAACCGATTCAAGCGTGGCGTCATCGTCTTCTTCACGCGCCATGTCAAACAAATCGCGCGCGTCACGCAATCCCTGACCGATATCACGCAAGGAAATCACGATACCTTCCAGCATCTTTTTTTCCTTACCCAGTGCCTGGGCACGCTTTGGGTCGTCCCAAATGGCAGGGTCTTCGGTCAGCGCAGAAACTTCTTCGAGACGTTGAGACTGATTCTCAAAGTCAAAGATACCTCCGTAATGCTGCCGCCCTGCCGTCAAGGTCAACCAGCAGGGCATCCATACGATTCAAACGTTCTGCTTCCATGATCCGGATTCCGTCAATAAAAACCTGCGATTATATCAGAATCCGGCCATCTCGACTCAGCGCTTGGCCACCCAGGGCGCCATTTTTGCCAGCACATCATCTTTTAGAATCAGATGATGCTTCAGCGCACCGGCCACATGCAAGGCGATCAGCGCCAGCATGACATAGGCCATGGCTTGATGCAGATCGCCCATCTGTTCGTGCACATCATGATTTTGAGCGGTCAGCAACGGCAAGCTGACTGCGCCACCCAACAAGTTAACCGGATGCCCGCCAAATGAACTGGTCAAATAACCGAGCACAGGCACCAGCAACATAAATCCGTACAGGGCCACTTGAACCATGGCCGCCAATTTATCAGCCGGCGTCGCCAACTCGACCGGCGGCACGCCTTGTAGCCGACGCAACACCAAACGCAGGAATGCCAGCACCACCACCGCCACACCCAACGTTTGGTGCAAGCTCATCATGTTAGACTTTTCCACCCCTTTTGGCATATCACCCATCAGCCATCCGACCACCAATACCCCTGCAATCAGCAAGGCAGACAGCCAATGCAACGCGATCAAACCGGGACTATACGCAACCCTCTGTTTCATATAACAACCTCAGCCATACCATCAATTTGGTGAACTCTAGCACGAAAGCGATTTGGCTTCCACCGTGACTACCTCAGAAATCACCAACGCACCCATTAAATAAATTCGCAGACTGATCGCGTGCAAATCAATACCGGCTGATACCAAGTCATCGCTGCCCAAGATAACCACCAAGCGGGTGCGCGACAAATCAAGCTGCATGTGCTATCTTCGTGCGGGATAACTACCTAACAACGTATTTTATTATGAACAAAGCCTGGGCCGGATTTCTGTTTGCATTTGTATTGCCAATCATTATTGTGCTGGCTTGGTGGGGTGCCTTTAGCCATGCCACCATCAGTGAAACCGTTAGCACACCCATTCATTATGCCTGGATCGATTACACCGGTGACCTCACCGATTTACCCGAGGCGCAAAGCAAATTCCGCGATGTTTTGAGCATGGATCATATCGCGCCAGGACGTCCGGTGGTGGTTTTGCTGACCGACCCGCGCAAATCGGTCAAAAACAAGCAACACGCCCGCATCGGCTACGAAGTACCCCTGCAAACCGTGGCTCCGACAACCACCATTCACATCGACGACATCCCGGCCCGACATGTTCTCAGAGCTACGGTCAAGGCCAGTTTGCTGCTCGCTCCCGGCATTGCGTACCAAGGTTTGTATGACTATTTAAAGGCCAGTGGTCATGATATTCGCTTGCCCACTGTTGAGGTCTATACGCCCGGTAACTCGATCAATGAAATGGGGCATTTAAGCGTAGACATGGCAGACTGAGCATGTTTGCCCTGCTGGTTACCTTATGGCTGGATCAATACCAACCGATCAGGCATGAACGTCTACAGGGTCTGCTGCAACCACTCAAAACACTGGCCTTGCAACTGAATGGCGGGCGGCATGAACATGGCCGACTGGCTTGGTTTGCCGCTGTCATTCCTGCGGTTGTCGCCACGTGGTTTGCCTATCTGATGCTGCAACGACTGGGCAGTCTGCCCGCCTGGCTCTGGCAGGTCAGTATTTTATACCTCAGTTTACGTTTCAAACGACATACCCAAGCCGCTCGGCAAATTCAGCTCGCATTATCCCAACAACACATTGATTTAGCCGAACATGCATGGGCCGAATGGCAAGCCACACCACCCCCCAACGACTTACCGCGTTTCACCATTATGGCGCTGCTTACCGGATGCCTGCGCGAAACCTTTGGCGTTATTTTTTGGGGCATATTACTCGCCCCCTTTGGCCCGATAGGCGCCTTGGCTTACCGATTGACCCACGCCATCGCCGAACACTGGCTACCGGATACCCATGGAGAATTTGCCCGTTTTTCTCAAGCAGCGGTGTACTGGGCAGACTGGCTGCCCACGCGCGCATTGGCGCTGGGGTTTGCGGTGGCTGGCGATTTTGAAGATGCCATCTATGGCTGGCGCAGCCACCCCGTGTATTCCGACAACAACCTGGGCATTCTGTTGGCCACCGCTTCCGGCGCACTGGATTTGCCACTGCTACCCGAATCGCTACCCGAAGAAACTCCCGTTGAAGCCATTAGCGCACAAGACATTGCCAGCGCAATCAGCCTGTTGTGTCGCACCTTGGCCATCTGGCTATTGCTGATTGCGCTGGTTTCTTTGGGTAAGCACTAACCCGATAAAAGATCGGGCTGATAAATCCACACAACTGACTACAAAAATCGGTCCAGCTTACGCCGACTGGCTTTGTCCAATGCATTCATATCTTCCACCCCAAACTGCATGCCGTTTGCGGCACCAATCAGCAAACGCCCATCCGGCAAGCGCCGAATATCTTCTTCACCTTTCAACACCAATGAGGTGGCGCCCCGGTCAGTTTCTATTTGCCAAATACTCGGCGTTGAATAGCTGGAAACGGTAATCAGGCGGCGAATTTCCGGTCTGAATTCCCGCTCGGCCAACACCGCCGTCAACAATGCTTGATCAGCCAGCGACAACGCTTCCAAATGCGCAATCCAGTGTTGTTCGTGCCCATGCAGATCCAACAGACTGATGCCATGTGACGGATCACTGAGCGGAAACGCGCGCACCGGAACCACAACGTGTGCACCAAGCGCATCCATCCACAACAACTGCCCGCTTGCATTGCGCTCAAACCGCCTCATTCGCATCCTCTTCTTCCGAATCCACCTGACGGGCCTGCGCCTCATACAATTGGGTATAAACCCCATTCATCGCCAACAAGGTTTCATGACGTCCCACCTCGACGATACGCCCCCGATCCAACACCACCAATCGATCCGCGTGACGCAAGGTACTAAGTCGGTGCGCCACCGCAATGGTGGTACGCCCGCGCACCAGATTTTCCAGTGCAGCTTGAATTTCACGTTCGGTTTCGGTATCAACCGACGCAGTGGCCTCATCCAGAATCAACACGCGCGGATCGATCAACAAGGCGCGGGCAATTGAAATGCGTTGGCGTTCCCCGCCCGACAATCCTTGACCACGCTCTCCAACCAGCGAATCATAGCCATGGGGCAAACGCAAAATAAATTCATGCGCGTGTGCAGCGCGTGCTGCCGCCACAATGGTTTCCCGACTGGCATCCGGTCGACCATACGCAATATTCTCAGCGATCGTGCCAAAAAACAAAAACGGCTCTTGCAACACCAACCCGATATGTCGGCGATAATCATCCAGCGCCAATTGGCGGATATCCACCCCATCAATCAAAACTGCGCCTTCGGTCACATCATAAAACCGACAAATCAAATTGACCAATGTGCTCTTGCCCGAACCACTGTGCCCCACCAACCCGATCATCTCGCCCGGTGCGATGTCCAGGTCCATGCCTGCGATCACGCTGCGTGCCCCATAACGAAAACCGATATGACGCAAGGAAATTTGTCCGCGCAACGAATCGATACGCACCGGGTTGACGGCTTCCGGCACACTGGATACTTGATCCAGAATATCAAAAATTCGCCGCGCCGCAGCAGCTGCCTTTTGTGTTACCGACACAATTCGACTCATCGAATCCAGCCTGGCATAAAATCGGCTGATGTACGTCAAAAATGCCGTCAACACCCCCACAGTAATGCGATGATGGGCAACTTGCCAGATGCCAAACGCCCATACCACCAGCAACCCCACCTCGGTCAGCAAGGTAACACTTGGTGAAAACAGCGACCACACCGCATTGACCCGGTCATTCATCAGCAGATTTCGATGATTGGCCTCGCGAAAACGGGTTATTTCACGTTGTTCCTGGGCAAATGCCTTAACCACGCGAATACCTGGAATGGTATCCGTCAGCACATTACTGATTTCCCCCCAAACCCGATCGACTTTTTCAAACCCAAGCCGCAAACGATCCCGTACCAGATGAATCATCCAGGCAATGATCGGCACC
>DDOT01000187.1:16574-22892 GCA_002341815.1 Thiobacillus sp. UBA2487
CAACGTGACCAATGCCAAACGCAAATTGATCGACATCAAAATGGCGGCTGTCATCAACATCATCAGCACATCAATGACAAAATCCAGCAAATGCAGGGATAAAAACACAGAAATCCGGTCGGATTCGCTGCCAATGCGGTTCACCAAATCGCCTGTGCGCTTGCCGCCAAAAAACGACAAAGACAAGCGATGCAAATGCTCGTAGGTGGCCACACGCAAATCCATACAGATTCGCTCACTGACTCGGGCCAGCAAAAATGTGCGCCCCCAACCCAATAGCCACGCCAACAATGCCGCGGCCAGCAGTGCCAGCAAATAACCGGCCACCATGCCGGTTTCAATTTGATGACCCCGTTCATAGGGAATCAGCACACGATCCATCAGGGGCATGGTCAGGTAAGGCGGAACCAATGTCGCAGCCGTCGCGCCAAGCGTCAGCAAAAAGCCGGTCAACAATTCCCAACGATACGGATGTGCAAAACGCCACAACCGTAACAGTGCCCACCCATTTTCTCGCGCTTCGTCTGAATCGGCACAGGCCGAACAATCCGCATCATCCTCCAGTACCGCATCACACGTCTCACACCAGCGCAGCGTTGACGAATGATTGGATGCGCTACCCAGCCGCCAATGCTCGAATTGTTCAACCAGATATCTGGCCGCCACCAAATGGTCCAACGTGTAATGCAAACTATCCAGCCGAACGTCGCCTTGCAACACATCCAGCGTGCCTACACCGGCGTGGTCACGCCGTTCCAACCGCCAGGACGCATCCAGCACCCTGTCATGCCAGTCCCCACCCTGACCAAAACCGGTCATCAACCTGAGCGTTGTCAGCACCAAAATCCCGTTGGCGAAATTCAGCGATGCATCAAGATCCAGCGGCAAACAGGCCAACACCTGTTCGTCGAACGACAAACGGGCCACTACTTGGCCACGCCAAGCCAAAGGAATCAAATCATCGGTTGTCACAAATTGGTCACTAACATAAATCAAATGGAATGCATTTTACACCGCGATGCGCCGCTGCCCAAAACCACACCGCTCGCCATTCGCACCATTGTGTTTCGGTTTTTTACACGACAGGTAAACCAGAATTCTACTTGTGCGTTAACTGTCAGTACAGCACTGACTGAAACAACACTGACTACCCATGACCGCACCTGACCAGAACATGACACCGAGCGTACCCATCGACAGTGACCTGCGATTTATACGCATACTGTATCTGAACGGACCCAATATCTGGACTTATCGCCCGGTACTTGAAGTATGGGTAGATATCGGAAGTTTGGAAGATTGGCCATCTAACCGGATCATTGGTTTTGCCGAACGCCTGACCACCTGGTTACCCAGCCTTATCGAACATCACTGCAGCATAGGCCAACGCGGCGGATTTGTCCAACGCCTGCGCGATGGCACTTGGCCTGCACATATTCTTGAGCATGTCACGCTGGAATTGCAAGCGTTGGCCGGCATGCCGACCGGTTTTGGTCGTGCGCGCGAAATGGATGAGCGCGGTGTTTACAAGGTCGTGGTGCGTGCCTGGCATGAAACGGTAACGCGACGCGCCATCGAACTTGGCCGTGAGTTGGTGCTTTCCGCCATGAAAAATCAGCCTTTTGATGTCGCAGCAGCGGTAGCCGAATTAGCTGAACTGGCCGATTCCTGTCTGCTCGGCCCGAGCACCAACGCCATCGTCGATGCGGCCGATGACCGCGACATCCCCCACATCCGCCTGAACAACGGCAATCTGGTACAACTGGGCTATGGACGTGCACAACGCCGTATCTGGACTGCCGAATCCGATCAAACCAGTGCAATTGCCGAAACCGTTTCGCGTGACAAGGCACTGACCAAAAAACTGTTATCGCAGTGTGGCATTCCGGTACCGGAAGGCATTGTGGTGCACAGTGCCCAACAAGCCTGGGAAGCCGCCTGCGATATCGGCTTGCCGGTGGTCGTCAAACCATTAAGCGGTAATCACGGGCGTGCCGTGTTCATCAATCTCGACCAGCAAACAGAAATCGAAACCGCTTGGCGAATCGCCAGCGAAGAAGATGAAGATGTCATTATTGAGCGGCACATTCATGGTCAGGAACATCGACTGTTGGTGGTTGGCAATCGGATGGTAGCCGCTGCGCGTGGCGAAATTGCCAGCGTGACGGGTGATGGCGTGCACAGCATCGAACAACTTATCGAACAACAAATCAATACCGATCCTCGACGTGGCGAAACCGAGAACCATCCGCTCAATTATGTTCGCGTCGATTCGGCTTGCCGCCTCGAACTGGAACGGCAAGGCTTTCAACCAGACAACGTCCCTGAGACCGGCAAAAAAATCATTGTCCAGCGTATCGGCAATGTGGCCTTTGATGTCACTGATCAGGTTCACCCCGAAACAGCGGCCATCGTTTGTCTGGCAGCCCGGGTTGTTGGTCTGGACATCGCCGGCATTGATTTGGTGGTAGAAGATATCGGCCAATCCATCATCGCACAACAGGGCGCTATTGTGGAAGTTAATGCGGGGCCGGGCCTGCTGATGCACCTGAAGCCGGCGCACGGCACACCGCGCCCGGTAGGTCCTGCCATCATCGAACACCTGTTCCCGCAAAACAGCAGCGGACGCATTCCGTTAGTTGCGGTAGCCGGCACGAAGGACCGAACCGCGATTGCACAACTGGTTGCGTATTTGCTGCAACTACAACAAAAACAGGTCGGTCTGGCGTGCCGGCATGGCCTGTTTATTGACCAACGGCGCACTGAGTCTGGTAACCACGCCAACTGGCAAGGCACGCATAAACTGCTGCTCAACCCGGCCATTACCGCTGTTGTGGCCGAGCAACACCCGGAAGATATTCTTGAACACGGCCTGGCCTTTGATCGCTGCTCGGTCAGCATTATTACCGGCATCGACCGGCAACACGATTTAAGCCGTTATGCCATGCACAACGACAACAAACGCTTTATGCTCTATCGCACCTGGATTGATGTGGTGCTACCCGACGGTAGTGCCGTACTCAACGCTGATGACCAAGGCTTGCATGACATGATCGGCTTGTGCGATGGCCGTGTGTACCTGTATAGCGAGAACGCCGATCTGCCCATCTTGGCCGAACATCTGAACAATAATGGCGACGTGGTCACCATTGACAACGGACAAGTGGTATTGAAGCGTACCGGTTTAAGTATCGAGCTGATGCCAGCCAGCCAATTGCCACTGTACGCCATGACGCGCTCGCAAATTTTGGCTGCCATTGCGGCAGCACATGCGCTGGATCTGCCTCCCGACATGATCAGCGCCGGACTCCTCGCCTATAACGACGCCCAAGGGTAACGGGCACACTGGATAACAAAAGGATCAGCATGCAAGTATCCCGCATCCGTGCCCTGCGCGGCCCTAATCTGTGGAGCAAACACTGCTCGATTGAAGCCATTGTCGCGTGCACCGACACTGAAATTGATCTTGCCCGGTTGCCCGGTTTTGAACCTGCGCTGCGTGCGCGCTTTCCCGAGTTGGGCGCACTAAACCCGGTAGGCAGCAATCAACACGTTCCCATGGCCCACGCCCTGGAAATTGCCACCCTGTCGCTGCAAGCAGTGGCCGGTTGCCCGGTAACGTTCAGTCGCACCACCGCCACGCTGGAAACCGGCGTGTATCAAGTGGTCATTGAATACACGGAAGAAGAAGTTGGCCGCCGTGCGCTCACACTTGCCCTTGCCCTATGCCACGCCGCCGAAAGCAATCAACCGTTTGATGCTGAACAAGCGCTCAATGAACTACGCGCGCTTGATGAAGACCTGCGGTTTGGACCCAGCACCAAGTCAATTGTGAATGCTGCGATTCGCCGAGGCATTCCGTGGACGCGCCTTACCGAAGGCAGCATGGTACAACTGGGCTGGGGTGCAAAAAGTCGTCGCATGTTAGCGGCCGAAACCGACAACACCAGCGCAGTGGCGGAAGCCATCGCGCAGGACAAAGACCTCACCAAAGCCTTGTTACAAGCCGTTGGTGTACCGGTGCCTGCCGGACGGCCGGTTGCCGATGCCGAGGATGCGTGGCGATGCGCACAAGAAATCGGCAGCGCAGTGGCGGTTAAACCGCAATTTGGCAATCAAGGTCGTGGCGTGGCCGTCAATCTGGAAACACGCGAACAGATTATCGCCGCCTGGCACGCCGCCGCTCGCGTCAGCACGCCTGTGATGGTCGAACGCTATATCACCGGCCATGATTACCGTTTGCTCGTAATAGGCAACAAACTGGTGGCCGCTGCGCGGCGCGATCCTCCACATGTTTTCGGTGATGGCCACCTCACGATTGCTCAGTTGGTTGACAAAGCCAACCAGGATAGTCGCCGCAGCGATGGCCATGCCACCTCATTAAGCAAAATCCGTATGGACGAGATTGCACTGTCTACCCTTGCCAAGCAAAATCTGGCGCCCGACAGTATTCCGGATATCGGGCAAATGGTACTGCTGCGCAACAATGCCAACTTAAGCACCGGCGGCACGGCAACCGATGTCACTGATGACGTACATCCCGAATTGGCGGCACGTGCCATTGATGCTGCCCGCATGGTCGGATTGGATATCTGTGGCGTTGATATTCTGTGCAACGGTGTGCATTTACCATTAGAAACGCAAGGCGGCGGCATTGTCGAAATCAATGCCGCACCCGGCTTACGCATGCACTTATCCCCGTCATTCGGCAAACCCCGCGATGTAGGCAGCGCGATCATCGACATNNCCGGCCGGATTCCCGTTGTGGCGGTAGCCGGCACCAATGGTAAAACCACCACGGTACGTCTCACCGCCCACATCATGCAACACAATGGCTGGTGTACCGGCATGACCAATTCGGATGGGGTTTATATCAACCAACAACGCATTGACACTGGCGACTGCAGCGGACCAAAAAGCGCGCGCAATGTATTGGCCCATCCCGATGTCGATGCAGCCGTGCTGGAAACGGCACGGGGCGGTGTTTTACGCGAAGGACTGGCCTTTGACCAATGTGATGTTGCTATCGTCACCAATATCGGCATTGGCGATCACCTCGGGCTTAACTACATCAATACCCTTGACGAATTGGCCGTGGTGAAACGAATTATTGTGGAAAACGTCGCACCAAGCGGTACAGCAGTTCTGAATGCCGCCGATCCGATGGTTGCCCGCATGGCCAGCAGCTGTCCGGGCAAACTGATTTATTTTGCGCTTGACCGCAAACACCCGGTCATTGCCACCCACTGTGCACGAGGCTTGCCGGTGGTTTTCATGGAAGACCAATCTATTGTGATTCGTGAAGGCAAACGTGAAGAACGGTTTCCCCTGACTGAGATACCAATCACCCGAAACGGTAGCCTGGCGTTCCAGGTTGAAAATACCATGGGCGCCATCGCTGCCGCATGGGCACTCGGCATTACGGCATCGATTATCCGGCGTGCCTTGTCGAGTTTCGTCAACACCCCGCAAACTGCACCGGGACGATTCAACCTGTTCGATTATCGCGGCGCGACGCTGATTGCTGATTACGGCCACAATCCGGATGCGATTCTGGCCTTGGTATCCGCCATCGACACCATGCCCGCCCGACGTCGGCACGTGGTGATCAGCGGCGCGGGCGATCGGCGCGATGAAGACATTCGTCAACAAACCGAAATTCTCGGTCAATCCTTTGATCACATCATCCTGTATCAGGATCAATGCCAACGGGGTCGTGCCGATGGTGAAGTATTGACTCTGTTAAGAGACGGCCTTAAATCAGCGACTCGCGCCCACGAATCTGCCGAAATTACCGGCGAATTTGCTGCCATTGATTACGCGCTCGACAAACTGCAACCTGGCGACTTGTGCCTGATTCTGATTGACCAAGTCGATGCGGCGTTGGAACACATCGCTGCGCGCGTGGCCAACGCGTGAGACCAATACAAACCACTCGCCAATCAAAGGCGAGTGGCGCGTTGTTACACTATCCGGCCACCAGCGTCTGCAATTCGCCCGATGCGAACATCTCTTTCATGATATCCGAGCCACCGACAAACTCGCCATTAACATACAACTGAGGAATGGTTGGCCAATTCGCATATTCCTTGATGCCCTGGCGAATTTCCGGCTCCATCAACACATTAACCGTAAACAGGTCCTGTGCGCCGGAAGCCTTCAGCAACTGTACGGCATTGGCAGAAAATCCGCATTGCGGAAACTGTGGTGTACCTTTCATATACAGCACAATTTTATGCCCGGTCACTTGTTCACGAATAATGTCTTGCACGCTCATGATCGTCTTCCTGTTATTCACCCGATCTTTTCATAAATTAA
>DDOT01000083.1:0-3108 GCA_002341815.1 Thiobacillus sp. UBA2487
ATATAAAGCTGACTTCACGCAAGTCGACAACGACTCGCATCGGGGATGTGGCAGCCAATGCCGTAAATTGGACAGAGATAGCATCCGTGCCAGGGATGTCCAAGCGGCCGCCCAGCTTTATATGGCGTAAATTATGATCCAGATCGGTGTGTGTAATGGACATGGCCACTCCTGAATTCTGGCGGTAATCCTAGCATATTACGTTTGTGTTGTGATGCTTTTATGCCGGGTTTCGTTAGTTGCAGCGACGGTCGTTGGGTTGTTGGTATGCCAAGAACAGTGTTGCTGGTGGTCAACGCAACAAGAATTGTTCTATACTTGACAAGGTGCGGTACACACCTTCCCTCGGATAATATTATGATAATGCCCCGGATGCCCATATTGTTGGTTGAAGATAACCCGGACGATGAAGCGCTGACCCGCCGGGCATTGATGCGTAATCGTATCGCCAATCCCTTGGTGGTTGCACATGACGGAATTGAGGCGCTGGATTATTTGTTTGCAACCGGTCGATATGCGGATCGCGATTTTCGTATTCAACCGCAGATTATATTGCTTGATTTGAAGTTGCCGCGTCTTGACGGGTTAGAGGTGCTGAAACGGATCCGTATGGATGATCGAACCCGTTTGTTGCCGGTTGCTGTTTTGAGCACATCGTTGGAAGACAGTGATGTGCAGACGAGTTATCGGTTGGGAGCCAACAGTTATATTCGAAAACCTGTCGATTTTGAACAGTTTATTGAGGCTGTGCGACAGTTGGGTATGTATTGGCTTGTGCTTAATGTCCCGCCTGACAGTGGTTTAAAAGGCTGATCGATGACGAAATCGCTGCGGGTGCTTTTGATAGAGGATTCCGAAAACGATGCGTTGCTAATCGAACGGCAGATTCAACGTCATGGGTTTTCAGTGATGTCACATCGTGTTGATCGGGCGGATACATTGCAGCAGGCGCTCGAAAGTGGTAATTGGGACATTGCGATTACGGATCATAATCTGCCGGGTATGAATTCGGGTGCTGTGTTGGAGACGATCCGGTCAACAAGCCCTGATTTACCGGTAATTATTGTTTCTGGCAGCATGGGAGAAGAAATCGCCGTATCGGCCATGAAATCGGGCGCCCACGACTATATCATGAAGGATAATCTGTCGCGTCTGGCTCCGGCAATCGAGCGGGAGTTGCACGATGCCGAGGTTAGACGAGAGAACCGGGTTGCCCGACGCACCATTGAGCACATGGCCTGGCATGATGCATTGACCGGCTTGTTTAATCGATTTGAATTTGAACGACGCGTGCGACTTGCCCTGGATTCAACGCATGATGGAAGACGGCATGCCGTATTGTTTCTGGATCTTGACCAATTCAAAATTGTGAATGACACCTGTGGGCATCAGGCAGGCGACGCGTTGTTGTGTCAGGTTGCAACCTTGTTTAAAGGTCCACTGCGCGATTCCGACTGTCTGGCGCGCTTGGGAGGCGATGAATTCGGTGTGTTGGTAGAGGATTGTTCACTGGATGATGCGATGCAAGTGGCTGGACGCTTGCTCAGTTTGATTGGTGAGTTTCGTTTTGGCTATCGCGGTCGCCAATTTGGTATTGGTGTGAGTATCGGGCTGGTAATGGTGGACGATGCCGAGTCTTTGTTGGCTGATATCTTACGGCATGCTGATTTGGCGTGTTACGCCGCCAAGGATTTAGGGCGCAACCGTATTCAGGTGTATCAAACGGATAATCAAGCCATGCGTCAACGGCATGAGCAAATGGAATGGGTGTCGAGACTGCAACAGGCGTTGGCGTCGGATCAGTTTGTGCTGTATCGGCAGCGCATTGTGGCAGTGAGCGATGCTTCGGTCATGGGGCATGAGTATTTGTTGCGTTTGGTGGACACAACCTCGACGTTGATTCCTCCGGGAGCTTTTATTCCTGCGGCTGAGCGGTATAACTTGATGCCTTTGCTTGATCGGTGGGTGGTTCGACACGCGTTTGCCGATTTGTCTCGGCCAGACTGCACGGGGATGGGGTTTATCAATATTTCTGGCGCAACCCTGAGTGATGACGGTTTCTTTGCGTTTGTCGCTGATTGCCTGCAGCAATATCGTATTGATCCCGTCAATATTTGTTTTGAAATAACCGAAACGGCAGCCATTGTTAATTTAAACATGGCGCTTGCGTTTATTGCGTTCATCAAGCAGTTGGGCGTATTTGTTGCGCTGGATGACTTCGGTAGCGGCTTGAGTTCATTTTCTTACTTGAAGCAATTGTCACCNNTTTCGTTCGCGATATGTTGACAGATCCGATGGATGCAGAAATTGTTCGATCCATTCACAATATCAGTCGGGTCATGGGAATTCGAACGATTGCGGAATATGTTGAAAATGATGTCATTCTGCAACGATTGCATGAACTGGGCGTCGATATGGCACAGGGTTATGCAATTCATCATCCAGCGCCTTTGCAACAATAATGACGGAAGCGCAACGCGACAAAGCCTTGGGGAGGGCGAATACCGCATGCAACATCGAAAGCAGGCAATACTGTTGGCCGTTGCCATGAGCGCGTCATGGATCGCACAAGCCGATGATGGTTTGTTGAATCTTGATCTGCAAGATCTGCTGCAAGTGCGAGTCAGTGTGGCATCGCAGTTTACGGAAGATCAGATGGATGCATCATCAACCGTATCTTCCATCCAGCCCGCGCAATGGCAAGAGCAGGGCGCACGTACATTGACCGATGCATTGCAGCACATGCCGGGGGTGATTGTTTTGCCGAATTGGTTCGGCGCCCAACAGATTTTGATTCGTGGTTTTGCCGACTCGAACAATACCAATGGGGTGGCGCAGGTCTGGGACGGTGTGCCTATGAACTTTCTTGAGGGACGCACACAGTTTACGCATCCCGACATTCAATTGGGCGTTTTGGATGATGTAGAAGTCATTCGTGGTCCGGGTTCGGCTTTGTATGGTGACAGTGCATTTCATGGTGTGCTGGCGCTCAAGAGCTTCAGTTCGGATGTGGATATGCAGCAAATGGATGGCGGCATGTCCAGCAACGGCTATGCGAATGCGGGCTATAAGCAGAGTTTGCAGGTCGCGCCCGGTGTGCGCTTGAAC
>DDOT01000083.1:3122-3511 GCA_002341815.1 Thiobacillus sp. UBA2487
GCTGCCAGTGGGCAGCCATCGCAAAACCAGCCTTATACGTATACTGATCCAGCCAGTGGCATTTCGGGCACGGCCGATCGAGGGCTGCAATACGCTGATCAGAGTGCCGTTTTTCGCCTTCAGTCGGATACCACCCAAATCTTGTCATGGTATGCCGGGTTATATCTGGATAAACATAATGTGGCAGATGCATATAGTCAGGGCGCCAACAGCGTCGTGGCCGCGAATGATGTGGGCGGCGTTGATTCCCTGTTTACCATGGAACAGGCCGGGATGGTGTATCGACTGGATAGCCGGAACAGTGTGGAATGGAAATTATATGCGTATGGGCAACAACGACAATTGGCACGCACACAGGCACCAGATTTGTGGTTGATTACCAATGGCGG
>DDOT01000083.1:3541-10319 GCA_002341815.1 Thiobacillus sp. UBA2487
TGCAACTGGGTGGGCAAAACAGTCGCATGGGTGATTATTCGCGTTTTAGTCCCTATACAAATGGTACGGTCGATACGGCACTAACCGGGCCGTTGCCTTTCTCGGCTTTTGCCAGACGTAATCGCAATATTGCGCTGGACGCAGAATCCCCGGTGCCGGGACTGAGCAATCTTGTATTGCATTGGGGCGGGCGTTATGACAAATACAGTGATTTCGGCGGTCATTTTAGTCCGCATGCTGGGTTGGTTTGGCATCTTGAAGATAACCAATCTATCAAGTTGTTGTATGGCAACGCGTTTCGTGCGCCGAATGCGGGTGAAGTGCTTGGTATTAGCGCCGTCTTGGGTAATGCGGCAATCCAGCCTGAAACGATAGGTACGTGGGAGCTGAGCTACATGAAGCGCAGCGAACATGTCATGACTGAGTTGACGGTGTATCACAGTCAATGGAACAGCATCATTACGATTGTGCCGACCACAACGACAGGTTATATCGGTCAATATGCCAACAGCGGCACCAGCACATCGCATGGGATTGAGTTTTCTCAGACCTGGCAGTTTGAGCCCTGGTCATTGAGTTGGAATGCCAGTTACACCCAAAGTAAAAACGACAGCAATGGCATCAATTACCAAGCATTCCCACCAGTGATGTTTAATACCATGGCCAATTATCATTGGGCGGCACGAGACATGGATTTATCGCTTAATGAGCATGTTAATCTGGACACGGCTGCTGGTGAACAAGGCGTTACTATGCCCGCACCAGGTTTGTTACGAGATTATTGGCGCACTGATCTGCACATGAGTCAGCCCTTGTTTGCACATATGGTTTGGTCGATTGACGTGCGTAATGTCTTTAATCGGCGTAATTTTCTGCCTTCCATTCAACCAGATCCGTCACCGGGCGGATTGCCGGATTTGCCGCGCTCGGTCTGGTTGGGACTTTGTTATAGTCTGCCATGATCTGGCCTGTAAATATCATGACGCATGCTCGGTGTGCTCGACGATACGCCATTATGGTTTGGTTGCTGGCGTTTTGGTTGTTGCCGGCGTTTACTGCCGATGCCGATGGAAATGGCATCAATGCGTTGAAAGCTGCTTTTGTATTGCGGTTTGTGCAATTTGTCGATTGGCCGCCTGAGGTATTTGCCAATACGCCTGATAATCAGTTTGTGCTATGTGTGTATGGTACCAGCTCAATACAGCACTATTTAACGTCAGCAACGCTGCAGTTGCGTGTGGGCAATCGGCATTTGACTGTGTTGGAAATGGATCGACCACAAGATGTACTGTTGTGTCAGGCGGTATTTGTTCCAGCGGAGAATGCTGAAGATCTGCAGCGGGTGATCGAGGCGACGCGGGGACACCCTGTTCTGACGATGTCCGATACAAGTCGCGATCAACCAGGACTCATGATTCGTTTGTTCGAACAAAGCGACAGATTGGCGTTTGCCATCCGGCCTGATGAAGCGCACAACGATCAGTTGCTTGTTAGCGCACAATTGTTGCGTTTAGCCCGAATTGTGGAGTAAAGCATGCGCATGACCAATCGCTGGATACAGACTTTGTCACTGCGCACCAAGCTTATTGCGATCATTTTTACCGTGAGCGCATTGGCAAGTATGACAGGGTTCGTCATTGTGCTGGACAATGCGCTACATGGTTTGCGCCAACAGATGATTGCTAATGCCACGCTGATTGCCCATACGGTGGCGGATTATAGCGCGGTAGATTTGGCATTTGCCGATCCGCAGTCCGCCGCTCGGTCATTGGCGGTGCTTGAAAGTTCGTCCGAGGTGAATAATTTAGTGTTGTTGAACAATGATCGCCATGTGTTCGTTAGCCTGCATCCGGTGTTGTCCGGCACCGTGTTTCAGGCAACGCCCTTGGACGTGTGGCCGCATGGTGAAAGCCTGCGCCTGATCGTGCCTGCAACTTATCGTGGTGTGCGTTACGGCTATGTTTATCTGGATTATTCAACGCGGAAGTACTGGCGCGATGCACAGTCGCAACTGCAGGAATTCGCGGTTTCTTTGCTTGTCACCTTGGTGACTGCCTTTTTACTGGCCAGTTGGCTGCAAACCAGTATTTCTTGGCCTGTGATCCGTTTGGCGCGGGAAGCGCAACAGATCACGCAGGCAGCAGATTATACGCGCCGAATTGTGCCATCATCGAATGACGAGATCGGAGAGTTGTATCGGTCGTTCAATGACATGATGAGCCGGATTGACCAACATGTGCAGGAACGTCAGGTAGCGTTGGATGAGTTGCGGCGTCAACAAGCGGCACTGCAGGAGTCACAGGAAAATCTGGAGCGTCGGGTGGCAGAACGCACGCAAGCTCTTGAAGTCGCCAACCGCGAAATGGAAGCGTTCAGTTATTCCGTTTCGCATGACCTTCGTGCGCCATTACGGGCGATTGATGGTTTTAGTCAGGCATTGCTGGAAGATTATGCCCCCTCGCTGGATTCGACCGCCAACGATTATTTACAGCGCGTGCGCAACGCGGCGCAGCACATGGGGCGTCTGATTGATGATTTGCTGCGATTGTCGCGTGTGTCGCGTTCGTCATTGACGCCCGTGACCATCGATTTGAGTGCGATGGCCAGCGAAGTGCTGTTGGATCTGCAACAAAGTCAGCCTGAACGTTGCGTTGACGTTGCAGTGCAAGCGGGAATGTCGGCAACGGGCGATGCCGGATTATTGCGTATAGTGTTGGATAATTTACTGGGTAATGCATGGAAATACACCGGACGAACCGAGCCGGCCCGTATTTGTGTGCATTCAAGCGTGTTGGATGGGGAAACGGTGTACACCATCGCGGATAATGGTGCAGGTTTTGATATGCAGCATGCCGGCAAGCTGTTTGGGGCTTTTCAGCGCATGCATCATGCAAGTGAGTTTGAAGGCACGGGAATCGGACTTGCTACGGTGCAGCGTATTATTTTACGACACAAAGGGCGTATCTGGGCGGATGCTGAGCCGAGCAAAGGCGCTCGTTTCAATTTCACCTTGGGCGAGGCAAGGTTGTTTCACAATGATGGCGACAGTGTTGGTGAGAAGTAGAGTCTCTTGTCTGTCGGGAATGGATTTGTTACAATGCGGAGCTCTTGACGGTGAATGCCGTTTCTTTAGGACCGTAGCTCAGCTGGTTAGAGCGTTGCCTTGACATGGCAAAGGTCGCTGGTTCGATTCCAGTCGGTCCTACCAAATTTTGTGTTGTTCAATTACTGTGTTTCATCCCGTATCCTTGCTGGATTGAAATCTTGGAATTAGCGCCCACCATCACTTGCCGTATGTTTCTTGTTCAATTGAGCTTGCGAATAACTGCGCCAAACGTTCATATGGTTCTGATCTGTAACAAAATCCTGCGTGATCAATCATCACGCGAATTTGGCAAAAGATCGGTCTGAAACGGGTATCCATGAATCGCGTTTGGATGATGTGGGGTGATTGTGCGAATGATGTGAATAAGATGACATAAAGATATGCTATAAACGAAACGGGTCGTAATCAAAATAATATCCTTGGGAGAGGGCGTGAGTAACAAACACAAGCGATGGTTGGGTTTGGCCATTCTGGTGCTGATTGGCTGGGTGCTGGTTAACGGGCCTGTGAACGCAGATGATTTGCCTGTTGGGACAGGCAAATTGTCTGGTTTTGGCACCTTGGGGCTAAGTTCGGCAGATAATCCTGATGTGGGCGTAATTACTGGTTACGATCAAGTGCGTCCGGTCAAGAATCAGATATCTCCCAACCTGGACACAGATTTTGGTCTGCAATACGAATGGCGGTTTCTTGAAAAAACCTCTGCCATGGTTCAGATGGTTAGTCGCGCTGGACGGGATTATCAGGCTCAGGTGCGCATGGCCTATGTAGCGCAGGATCTCGATCATGGATTCNNAGGTTGGGGCGGATTCGCAGTCCGTTTTTCATGGATTCCGATGTGGAAGAAATTGGTTATGCCTATCTGATGGCACGCCCACCGATGCCATTGTATTCTTATGTCAATAATGTGCCTTCGATCGATGGCGGCGATATACGCTGGCATGGAAATTGGCAAGGGGCCGCCGTGCTGGTACAAGCCTACGGCGGTCGTTATGGCAGCTCTATGTACATGTCCACCTATGGCGACCAGACGGTGGATGAGCAGTTCAGTGGTGTGGGTGGCTTGGCGGTTACCATGGCTTGGCCCAATATCACCGTACGTGCATCGCATACGAAGGTTGACCGGTTTAATTACCGCACGGCGGTGGTTAATCAGTTGAACAGTGGTTTGGGCGCTCTGGCAGGTGGTGTATCTCAAGTCAATCAGTATGTTCAGTCACCCGTCTTGGCCGCACAGGCGCAAGGTATTAATAATCTGCAGAATCCCTACAACGGTTCGCCGGTCTATACCAGTTTGTCGTTTGACGCGACGGAAGGTGATTGGCGCTACATGGGCGAATGGACGCTGTTTAATTCGCATGCACAAGCCGTTGGCAAATATGATGGCTATCAACTCACGGTGGGTCATGCCGACGGCGATTTTACCCCCTACGCGACCCTGGCGCGCTTACGTCGCCTCGATCATGGCATGGATTTGTCCAGTTTGAATCAAAATGCTTATGATGCGGCAGTGCCCGGTTTATCGGCTGGATTGGCGGCGATGCAGCAATCTCTGGCGACCGGCAATCAGTTGGCCAACATTTCTTCTGATTCGATCAGTGTCGGCGTGAGATATGATTTCAGGCCGAATATGGATGTGAAGGTGCAATATGATCGCCTGCATTTCCCGAGTTATTCCGGTGGCTATGCGTCCGATGGTATGTTGCCTGTCGTTCCGGTGATCAACCTGTTTACGGTTGATCTGGACTTTGTGTTTTAAGGAGCAAGAGATGAAAAAACTTGCTCTGATTATTGCAATGTTGGGGTGTGCGGGTGGAATGNNCGGCCAAGGGAGCCTGTGCAGCAGGCAGTGATTTGGTGTTGGTCGCCAATCGGGGCGTGGCGATCAGTCAGATTAATCAAGATCAACTGACCCAAATTTTTCTGGGACAGATGAAAAGTTGGCCGGACACAACCCCGGTTGCCCCGGTAGACTGGTCAGAAGGAACCAGTGAACGCAAGTCCTTTTATGGTGACGTGTTGCATCGCAGCCTTGGTCAGGTTCGTGCATATTGGGCGCGGCAGGAGTTTACCGGGAATGGCTATCCACCACCCAAAATGTCAACCGCAGATGCCATTTTGCAATTCGTCAAGGCGACGCCTGGCGCAGTAGCTTACGTTGAGCGTAGCCAAGTAAATGGGACGGTGAAAGTGATTGCCGTTACCCCATGAGGCATCCGGTCATTCGCCAATTGCTGGAACCCACGATCTGGCTTTCCAATAAATTGAGCTTCTCAGGCAAATATCTGCTGATTGGCGTGGTGGTGCTGTTGTCGCTGTCCTTGCTAAGCGTGCCGATTTTGCAGCGTACAGATCACGATCTCGATATGGCGCGGCAAGAGTTATTCGGGATTCGGCAGTATGACACGCAAATGATGCTGTTGTTTAATTTGATTGAGTTGCGTAGTGCCTTGTTTGTCGGGGGGCTTGATCAGCCTCTGGTTGATTCGGTTTCCCGTCAGATGCAACGTTTGGCGAACACGGATGATGGCAGTCCGGTTGATCGGGTGATTCGTGTCAAGTTATTGCGCGCATGGTTGCAGTGGCAGGCATTGCAGTCGCATGCGCCTCGAGAACAGTTGTTTGCCGGCATCAACGGGATTACCAACAACCTGCTTGAACTGATTCGTCAATCAGCGCGCATCTCACGCATTTACGCGGATCCAGAGATTGATAACGCATTGATTGTTTTGTCATCCGGTTTGCCGAAATTGATGGAAACCGTCGGGCGGCAAGATGATGCGTATTTATCCGGCAATGCCTTGATGATGTCATATGCCATGGGTGATCAAATCATCCTGACGGAATCGGTGGCAAATTTTTCATTTGGATTGGCGCAGTTGCTGGCAGTGCATCAAACGTCTTCCACTATGGTCAGTCGCGCATTAAAACGATTGTTGCCTGGTATTGCCCGCCAGCAGGATATTGTGGATGAGGGTGGGGAAAATTATCTCGATGCCAAGCGGCGTTTGCATCAGATCGTCAACATGAATTTGATCGCCGGCCATGCGTTGGAACTTGCGGGGGTTGAGACAGCGCAACAGTCGATACATGCGCGAATATCTCGTTATCAGCGTTATCGTATCAGCGTGTTGGTAGTGTTGTTGCTGGCAATTTCTGCGGTAGGTTATCTGTTTATTGGTGCCTATTTTTCCACCATGCGGTCATTGCAAAGTTTGTCGAATGGTACAGCGGCGTTTCGTCATGGTCAGTTAGATGCTCGTATAACGATCGATGCAAGAGATGAGTTGGTGGCTGTTGCCGGTGATTTTAATCAGGTTGCGGTGGAATTTTCGCGATTAATGGCGATCGTGCGGGAAAAAAATGAAATTCGACAACGCGAACTTGAACAATTGGTGAATGAGCGTACTGCGCAGTTAGCCGAGAAAAACAATGCGTTAGTCCGGGCATCTCAGCGGGTACAAGCAGAGCTTACGCTGGCCCGCAACATGCAGCAGGCGATTTTGCCGCAACATTTTCCGGGCGGAATGGATTGGAATGCCCATGCGGTCATGATTCCGGCACGTGAACTGGGTGGTGATTTTTACGATTGTATCGAACTGCCTGACGGGCGGATCGGATTGTTAGTGGCTGATGTGTCTGGTAAAGGCGTGGGGGCAGCATTTTTTATGG
>DDOT01000114.1:0-2068 GCA_002341815.1 Thiobacillus sp. UBA2487
GCATTTGGTTCTGCCGGTCAAGCCGCAAAAATCAAACCGGTTGATCTGGAAAAAATGGCCAACAAGTACGCCAAAGGCGAACTGAACGCAGTGGTCAAATAATCGGCATCAGCGCATGTAACCTCGCATGCTTGAAAAAAAACGGACAGCCATCGCTGTCCGTTTTTTGTCTTCACAATCTCAATTCCTGCACAAATTCATTTTTCCATACCCCTGAACAACCAGTACAATAGATACCCATACGCACGGACACGATCAAGCGATGACGACTCAACACCACATTCTTCTATCAAAGAGCAAGAAAGTGCCCGTTAAGCCTGCCCTTAAACACGACACGGCGAGTATCCGCTGCCAGCGACTCCATCTTCGATTGCTTGACTACATGCGGCTCAGATGGATATGGGTGCTCATACTATACTGGGTGATTGAACCTGTCGTATTGGCCGCCCCGTTTGCCCCTATTCCAGTCACCATCATCAACACATCAGGTCAACCATGCTCTGCTGATGACGCGCTGTCATATGGCAATGGAAAACAGACGCGCTATACCGCCGCCCGACCTGCCAGCAAACCTTGGCGCATTGCCTATTTATTTCCCCACATGAAAGACCCTTACTGGACAGGTTGCAGCTATGGGGTAATCAGCGAAGCGCAACGCTTGGGTATTCAAGCCGATATATTGCCGGCTAACGGGTACGATGACCTGTTTGGTCAGATGCGCAAAATGGATGAAGCCATCGCTGCCCATTATGATGCCATTGTCATTTCACCCATCAGCATGACCGGCAATAATCCGTCTATCGCACATGCCCGCGCGATGGGCATTCCGGTCTTCGAATTGGCAAATGACAGCACCAGCCCAAATCTGGTGGTAAAAGTCACCACATCACTCAAAGCCATGGGACTTGATGCCACGCATTGGGTGATCAACGACGCGCGCAAACGAGGACTTAAATCGGTCAATATTGTGTTGCTGCCTGGTCCCGCTGATGCTGGTTGGGTGAAAGGCGAGGTCGAAGGAACCAAACTGGCCATCAAATCGGCGCCAATACCGGTCAACATTCTGGGTATTCTTTATGGCGATAGCGACCACATTGTTCAATCACGCCTTTCGGCCGAACTGTTGGCAACCTATGGCAAAAAAATCGATTATATTCTTGGCTGTAGCGGTTGTGCCCCCGCCGCATGGCTGCCGGTTAATGAGGCCGGACTAGACCACAAAATCACCATTGTTGCATATGATCTTACCGATGAAATCGCACAATTTATTCGACAGAAAAAAATCGCCGCCGCTGCCGACACCAAAGGGGTCAGTCAAGCCAGAATCGTCACCGATGTCGTTGTGCGCTACCTTGAGCAGCGTAACTCAGCCACACCAACTCCGCATCATCCACCACGCCAAGCATGGCAACACACCCCTGACGCAACACACGAAACGGCCCAACCACTAGCGACTGATCATTCTGCGGTGTGTCCAAAGGTTATTTTGGTCAATCTCGGCATGATTGATGCCGCACACTGGGCGACTTATCCCTACGATACGTCCATTGCACCACAGTCATATCAGCCCATGTTATCTTGGCAACCAGACAAACGTCAGGTCTCGCCATGAAAGCACTTCGTCTGAAACATAAATTTCTGTTTCTTGCGGCACTGGCCACTGTGATGCTCGCGCTGGCTTACACCACAGTCGCCTCGTTTGTGATCAGCCATCAACATCGGGTCAGCGCCAATACTGAACTCACCAATGCATCACGCGTTTTAAACGATGCGATTTTAACGCGCGAACGGGTGCTGCTGGCAGCCGCCCGCGAATTGGCCGTACAGCGTAATCTGGGCTCTACCATTTGGTATCTAAACCAGTATGCCCAGTCCGGTTTGGACCAAAACGCCTTGATGAATACCTACCGGCAAATCGCCAGCGATGCCGCGAAAACCGGCATGGTGGTAAATGCTGACCGGGTAGACATTTATGACACGAACGGACATCAAATAGCCTTTGCCACCCAGTGGAAGGATCAGTGGCTCTCCGGTTTTTATACCGGTACCGCGCTACCGATTACCCAGA
>DDOT01000114.1:2078-10358 GCA_002341815.1 Thiobacillus sp. UBA2487
GTTCCATCGTCAGGTATTGCGAACCAATATCCCAGGAGAAACGGCCAGTATTCTGGCGCAATGCCAACTGAAGAAAACGTCACATTTACTTCAATCGATGGCCGCCCCAGTATCGAAGCATTAGCGCCCATCACAGGCGAGACGTTTGACCCACAGACCGGAAAGCCCGTCATCAAACAACTGGGCTTCGTTTCAATCGTCAGCCAACTTAATCTCCCCTTTATTCAACAACTGTCCAGCATCACCAACACTGCCATTAATTTGTTTGCCGCCGGCAAATTGGTCACGGGAACACTGCCCGATTACGCCACGCCACAATGGGGAAGCCGTATTGGACAACCAACACAAAATGAAATTAAAATCAATGGGGTCGGCTATTATCAACTGATCATTCCCTTAAAAAACCAACACGGGTTGGCCGGTGCAATCGCATTGTTGCAGTCCAGCACCAGTGTCAAAAGAAATACGTGGCAAATGATCGGCATGCTGTGGCTGATTACCGGAGCAAGCCTGATCTTCATTTTCCCCTTGGTCTGGTACTTTGCCTCATCGCTGGCCCACCCCATCACCGCGCTATCCGGCATCTTTCGCGACCTGACCAAAGGCAATGCACTGACGCGCGAAGAATTGGCTCAAATCGACAGGAGCAGATTACGTCATGATGAACTTGGCGAGCTTGCCCGCAGCTTCATGTCGATGAACGACGCAATCAACCAAAAAATAAATCTGATCAATGAATTAAACGCTTCATTGGAGCAGAAAGTCGCTGATAGAACCTCAGCCCTGGTTGCTCGTGAACAAGAAGCCCGTACGGTAATTGAAAACTCGCCTGACTCGATCTCGCGTTATTTACCAGATGGCCGACGAATTTACGCCAACCCGGCTTTAATCGCGATGACCGAGGGAGGTGAAGATGCGCTACTCGGTAAAACACCATCCGAAAGCCCCGGCGGTTCGAACGCAGAACTGTATGAGCAAAAAATTCGGGAAGTCTTTAGTTCCGGCAGAAATAAACAGTTTGAACTGCGCTGGCATGATCGGTTTGGCAGAGAGGTTTGCAGTCATATTCGACTGACCCCCGAGTTCGACCTCGCCGGCAACGTTGTCACCGTACTGGCCATTGGCCGCGACATTACCGAACGACTGGAATTTGAAAAAACCATCTGGGAACAAGCTAACTTTGACATACTCACCAAATTACCCAACCGTCAAATGTTTTACGACAGATTGCAACAAGAAGCACAACTGGTCACGCGGTCAGGAAAATCGTTGGCCTTGTTGCTGGTTGATCTGGATCACTTCAAAGAGGTAAATGACACACTGGGGCACGATATCGGCGACTTGTTGTTGATTGAGGCTGCCAGACGCATTAGTCGCAGTGTACGTGCATCCGATACGGTTGCGCGCTTGGGTGGTGATGAATTTACCGTCATACTTTCCGAGCTGGACGATACGGCAATTGCCAGTCGTATCGCCCAAAACATCATAGACAAACTGGCCGATCCTTTCATGTTAGGTATTGAAAAAACCTACATTTCCGCCAGCATCGGCTTGTCGTTTTATCCGGACGATACCAATGAGCTGGATGTTTTATTCAAAAATGCAGACCAGGCCATGTACGCGGCAAAAAATTCTGGCCGCAATCGCTTCAGCTATTTCACTCAGGATTTGCAGGAGGCGGCACAGATTCGCCTGCGGCTCACCAATGACTTGCGAACAGCCCTGTCCGGCAACCAGTTCATCGTTGTTTACCAACCGATCATCGAGCTTGAATCTGGCCGCATGCACAAGGCTGAAGCGTTACTGCGCTGGCAACATCCGGAGCGCGGCATGATCGATCCATCAGGATTTATCGGACTGGCGGAAGAAACCGGATTGATTCGGGCCATCGGTGATTGGGTGTTTCAGCAAGCGGTTGCCCGGGCGTTAATCTGGCGCAGCTACATACCGGATTTCCAGATCAGTATTAATAAATCTCCTGCGCAACTCCATCAAGAAGAACAATTATCCTGGACGGACTATCTGCAACAACAAGGGCTTGACCCATCCGCTATTGCGGTTGAAATTACCGAAGGATTGCTGCTCAATCCCGAACCAGATGTCAATGCAAGACTGATGCGACTCAGGAATGCGGGCATCCAACTGGCCATTGATGACTTTGGTACGGGATATTCATCGCTATCCTACATCAGGCGTTTTGATATTGATTACATCAAGATTGATCAATCTTACGTCCAACACCTTGAAACAGACCCCGGCGATGTGTCTTTATGCGAAGCCATCATTGCCATGGCACACAAGCTTGACATCAAGGTTGTTGCTGAAGGTGTAGAAACCGCTGGACAACTTGATGTACTTGCTTCGCGGGGCTGTGATTACATACAAGGCTATCTGTTCTCAAAACCGCTGACGGCCGAGGCGTTTTTTCAACAGTATATGCAACACGCGGCAGAATAAGTGCCATTTCAAAATCAGACGATACCGCGTAGCATTACATCATTGCCTTGCAGGAGTACAACATGCTGGTTGTCACCACAGAAAACATCCCCGGCTACCGGGTGATGAGTGTCAAAGGACAGGTTTATGGTGTCACCGTTCGATCTCGCGGCGTGGGCGGCAATTTTATGGCCTCACTGCGCACCATTTTTGGTGGGGAAATTACCGAATATACCGTGATGCTGGAACAGGCACGGCGTCACGCGATTGACCGTATGGTGAAAAATGCAAACATGATGGGCGCCAATGCGATTATTATGGCGCGCTTTGACAGCAGCGAAATTGGGCAAATGATGAGCGAAATTGTGGCGTATGGTACGGCTGTGTTAATAGAACCTTTATCCTGAAAGCGGATATGTTAAAAACGATTGCGTTGATCTTTCTGGGCCTGCTCACGCTGGCTGGCGCTGCCTTGGCTGCGTTAGGCAAACTGCCTGCCATTCATCTTGTTTTAATACCGGGGCTGCTGATCCTGGCCATTGTGTATGAGAAGGTATTTTATATCCGCAAACCGCCTGCCAGCGCGCAACTGGAAAGCACCGGTGAGCGTTTTATCGATCCAGCCTCTGGCCAACCAACCGAAGTCACCTATGACCCGGCTACTGGTGAACGGTATTACAACCAACAGGATTGAACCGATACCGCCATTATTCATGGCAAAAAACGCTTTCGCTGATCAGCTATCGGCAACAGGCAGCGCGCCATTCTTTTCCACCAGCAGCGTATGCACCCGCCGACTGTCAGCACGCAACACTTCAAACTGAAAACCATCAATTTGGGTGGTTTCACCTCGCTTAGGCATGTGGCCAAAGCGTGACAACACCAAACCGCCGATAGTGCCAAATTCTTCATCGGCAAAGTGGCTGCCAAATGCCTCATTAAACGCTTCCAGCTCAGTCACGGCTTTCACACGAAAACGCCCGCCTTTATCTTGAATGATGTACGCTTCTTCATCTTCAAAATCGTATTCATCTTCGATTTCGCCGACAATCTGCTCCAATACATCTTCGATGGTCACCAAGCCGGCCACACCACCATACTCATCCACCACGATCGCCATATGATTGCGGCTGGCACGAAATTCACGCAACAACACATTCAAGCGCTTTGATTCCGGAATAAATACCGCCGGGCGCAGCATTTCACGCAAGTGAAAGCCGCTTTTGGCATAGTACTGCAACAAATCTTTGGCCAGCAGAATGCCGATAACATCATCTTTGTTGCGATCCACCACCGGAAAACGCGAGTGCGCGGTTTCAATCACCACCGGGATAATGGCATCAATTGGATCATTGATATCAATCACATCCATCTGTGCACGCGGCACCATGATCCGACGCACCTGTTCTTCAGACACATCCAGCACGCCATAAATCATGTCCAACGCATCACGATCCATCAGCCCATGTTCCTGCGCCGAACGGAGGATGGCGCGCAAATCATCGCGGGTTTCAAGCTCATCATCGTGGCTGAGCCACGCGCCAATGCGCTCAATCCAGCCTGGTTTTGGCGATTCTTCCATGGTCAGGGACACTCCCTGTCCTGATACGGATCCGCATAACCTAAATCGGCCATGATACTGATTTCCAATTGTTCCATAATGTCTGCTTCGTCATCTTGTTGATGGTCATAACCGTGCAGATGCAACACGCCATGCACCATCAGATGAACATAGTGTGCCATGAGCGATTTGCCTTGTGCCTGTGCCTCACGCTCAACCACCGGCACACAAATCACCAAATCACCCATCACGACCGGATGGGTTTCGTAAACAAACGATAGCACATTTGTTGCGTAATCTTTATGACGGTAGCTGTGGTTCAGCGCGCGCCCTTCATCCTCACCCACCATACGCAATGTGATCTGCGCATCTCTCTGCAATGTTGCACGCATCACCCGCACAATATCGGCACGCAAGGGTGCGCCAAGCGCCCGAACGGCACGCTGCACGCTCAATGCAAGCGCCGGCTTAGGCGCTGGTTTTTTGTTGGTCTCGTTGTTCATACGCGTTCACAATGCGCGCCACCAACGGGTGACGCACCACATCCTCGGCCTGAAACCAGGTAAAACCGATGCCACGCACATCTTTCAACACCTCGCTGGCATCAAGCAACCCGCTTTTTTGATGACGTGCCAGATCAACTTGCGTCATATCGCCGGTAATCACTGCACGCGAACCAAAACCAATCCGGGTCAGAAACATTTTCATCTGTTCCGGGGTGGTGTTTTGCGCCTCATCCAGAATGATAAACGCATGATTCAGCGTCCGACCTCGCATATACGCCAGCGGCGCCAATTCAATGACGCCACGTTCAAGCAAGCGATGCATTTTGTCAGATCCCATCAAATCATACAGGGCATCATACAACGGGCGTAAATAAGGATCGATTTTCTGTGCCAGATCACCAGGCAAAAAACCCAGTCGCTCACCTGCTTCAACGGCAGGGCGGGTTAAAATGATGCGCCTGACCGTTTCGCGTTCTAATGCATCCACCGCACTCGCCACAGCCAAAAAGGTTTTTCCCGTCCCAGCCGGTCCGATACCGAAACTGATGTCGTGTGCCTGAATTTGCGCCAGATAATCATTTTGCCGAGGGGTCCTGCCCCGCAAATCCTGACGTCGGGTCAGCAACCCAACCGGCGCTTGTGGCGATGCGCCATGCGTGGCCTCAATCAAGGCCAATTGAATGGTTTCAATACCAATCGGCTGATCAGCCCGCGCATAGCATTGTTCCAGCAACAGTGCCGCACGTTGCGTGGCATCTTGCGCACCGGTAATGGAAAAATGCTCGCCACGCCGCGCAATGCCGACATCCAGTGCGGTTTCGATCTGGCGCAGATTTTCTTCCAGCGCGCCGCACAAATTAGCCAACCGGTGGTTGTCGACCGGGGAAAAACTGATTCTGTTCACGCGACACGCTCACCGCGCAACAAATGCGTTTGGACTTCCAAAACCTGTACATCAACAAACTGGCCGATCCAATCGGCATCACCCAGAAAATTAATGATGCGATTATTGGCACTGCGACCAATCAGTTCCTTGCCATCCCGCCGAGCAATTCCTTCGACCAAAACCCGCTGAGTGGTGCCTGCCATGCGTTCGGCCACTGCAATCACCCCGCGCTCCAACACCGCCTGCAAGCGATGCAATCGGTCTTGTTTTTGTTCCAACGGCACATCATCCACTAAATCTGCGGCTGGCGTGCCCGGACGTTTGCTGTACACAAAACTATAGGAAATATCAAAACCGATGTTTTCTACCAAATCCAGCGTGGCCTGAAAATCGGCTTCGGTTTCACCCGGAAAACCGACAATAAAATCGGATGAAATACTGATATCGGGACGTGCCTGACGCAAGCGACGAATGATCGACTTGTATTCCAGCACCGTGTAACCGCGCTTCATGGCTGACAGTACGCGATCGGAGCCACATTGCACCGGCAAGTGCAGGTGGGCGGCCAAACGCGGCAAGCGGGCATGCGCCTCGATCAGACGATCCGTGAATTCACGTGGGTGACTGGTGGTGTAGCGAATTCGCTCAAGGCCCGGAATTTCGTGCACATAGGTGAGCAACAGGGCAAAATCAGCGATTTCACCGTCTTGCATGCGCCCGCGATAGGCGTTGACATTTTGCCCCAGCAAGGTGATTTCACGCACGCCCTGCATGACCAAACTGGCAATTTCTGTCAGTACATCATCCAGCGGCCTTGAAACCTCTTCGCCGCGCGTATACGGCACCACACAAAAAGTGCAATATTTTGAACAGCCTTCCATCACTGACACAAAGGCGGTTACCCCTTCGCGGCGCGGCGCNNGGCAGGTGATCAAACTTTTCAATTTCAGGAAAACTCAAATCGAGCTGCGGCCGACCGCTGGCGCGCCGCTGACGAATCAAATCCGGCAAGCGATGCAAGGTCTGCGGACCAAACACCACATCCACATACGGGGCGCGCGCCACAATGTTGGCGCCTTCCTGACTGGCCACACACCCGCCCACCCCGATAATCAAATCCGGTTTGGCCTGTTTCAGACTNNCGCACCCGCCCGAGATCGGAAAAAACTTTTTCCTGTGCTTTTTCGCGCACCGAGCAGGTATTGAACAAAATCACATCGGCTTCCGCCGGGTCATCGGTGGGAACGGCTCCTTCGGATTCCCGCAGGACATCGGCCATCTTGGCCGAGTCATACTCGTTCATCTGGCAACCGAAGGTCTTGATATAAACTTTCTTGATCATACGACCGAACTATTTCACTTCGGGCACATACCCGGCGACATTGTCGCCGCCATCGCCGAAGAAATAACGCTCTACTTGTTCCATCAGATACTTGCGTGCATGCGTATCCGCCAAATTCAGACGATGTTCATTCACCAACATGGTTTGTTGACGCAACCAGCCCGCCCACGCCTCTTTTGAAACATTGGCATACAAGCGTTGCCCCATTTCACCTGGCAGCGGCGGAAAATCCAGCCCTTCGGCCTCACGCCCCAACTTGATGCAGTTCACCATTCTCGCCATAATCCCTATCCTTTCACAAATCCAACAGCACCACAGGTTCGCCTGCGTGCGGTACCACCTCACCAATCCGATATACGGTTTCGCCCAAGGCCTGCAACTGCTGCATCGCCTGCTCAGCATCATCCGGACGCACCACCATCACCATACCGATCCCGCAATTAAAGGTTCGGTGCATCTCTTCGTGGCTCACGCCTCCCTTTTCTTGCAACCAAGTAAACAAGGGTGGCAGATGCCACGACGTGGTATCGATGTGTGCAGCCGTATCGGCCGGCAGCACGCGTGGCACATTGCCGATCAGTCCGCCACCGGTAATATGTGCCAAGCCGCGCACCACGCCACGACGCACCAGTTCAAGCACCGGCTTGACATAAATCCGCGTGGGCTGCATCAGCACATCGGCAAACGGACGTCCGTGAAAATCGGCTGAAAAATCCACCTGTTCGCGCGCCACAATTTTACGGATCAACGAGTACCCGTTGGAATGGGCGCCACTGGATGCCAAGCCAAGCAGAACATCACCCACCTTGATTTGCGAGCCATCGATGATCGCACTGTGTTCAACCACGCCCACGGCAAAGCCTGCCAGATCGTATTCACCGGCTGGGTACATGCCGGGCATTTCTGCGGTTTCGCCGCCGGTCAAAGCGCAACCCGCCTGTTCACAACCGGCAGCAACGCCACGAATCACCTGCTCGGCCACATCAACATCCAGTTTGCCGCAAGCAAAATAATCCAGAAAAAACAGCGGTTCTGCACCCTGAACCAGAATATCGTTCACGCTCATGGCCACCAGATCGATGCCCACCGTATCGTGTTTTTGCAGCTCGAATGCCAGTTTCAGCTTGGTACCCACACCATCGGTACCAGACACCAGTACCANNCGGTAGCCGGCCGGAATCCGCGTCAGCGCACCAAAACCGCCGATCCCGCCCAACACCTCCGGACGCATGGTGCGTTTCGCCCACGGCTTGATGCGTTCCACCAAACTGTCGCCTGCATCAATATCCACTCCCGCATCGCGGTAAGACAATGAAACCTTTTCCGAATCTGCAACCATGCGCGTGCCATCAACCAAAATAACAAGAGGCTGTATTCTACCGTAAAACCAGCCAAATTGGATTTCTATGCAAAAACCAGGCATGCGCCGATCAATGCCTGACAGAGCGGTCGGGACCGTGCGGGCCGCGTTAATTTACGAAAAGATCAGGTTAAACGCAACAACGCAAGAAAAAAACAACTTATTCGGTATAATTCCAACTTGTTTAAT
>DDOT01000062.1:0-7155 GCA_002341815.1 Thiobacillus sp. UBA2487
TCAGTCATCGTTTTGTTAAAGATCAGTACTGCTTGGTTGCGGGGACAGGATTTGAACCTGTGACCTTCGGGTTATGAGCCCGACGAGCTGCCAGACTGCTCCACCCCGCGCCCGGTGTATTACCAACAACGCGTTACTGCATGTGCGTCATCGAGAAGTGAGACTATAGCAAGCCTGGAATAAGGCGTCAAGCTTTTTTAGAATTATTTGCTACAACGCACGCTAACCCGATCTTTTCATACAGAAATTTTATTCAATTGGGCGTATGAGTCGTAAGCGCCCGACGCAATCACCTGCACGATCGTTAACGCATCCATCAAACTGGCTGCCGTTGATTTTTGATATGAGAGCCCGCCATGACAACATCTGCCGTATCATCCAGTTAACACCCAACCTTATGTTTTACATGGTGCTGCGATTGCAAGCAAGAAACGACAGCAGCACGGATTTTATAGATTGCACTTGCACGTTTCCTTGAAAAAATGAACAATGAATCATGTTTTAAGCTGCAGACCACAAGGAGCCAACCATGCAAAGCATGACTATTGAGCAGCTACGCGCTGCCAGCAACGCCGGCGGCGTGACTGGCGTGACCTTGAAAGGGCAGGGCGGGACGTTCCTCGTTCAGATCGCCACGCGCAGCGGTGCCAGTGCTGTGTTGTCCAAGGTTCGCAGCACCGAGCCGCGCCGCTTCGGCAACCCGCTGGCCGCGTTGAACGTGCTGCGCGATATTGGCATCACGGTAGGCCAGTTCGACGCGAGCGAATACGACCCAGCCAACAAGGAACCCGACACCGGCAACCGAGGCCGGGCCGTTGCTATGCGCGAAGCGCACGAAGCCGCCGCCTATAACCAGTGGCTGGCAGGCGAGATTCAGGCATCCATTGACGACCCCCGACCGAACATCCCTCACGATGAAGTCATGGCCGAGATGGACGCCGACATTGCCGCCTTGCCGAATAAAAAGCGCGCATGACGGTCAAGCCTTACCGCATTGAGTGGCGACCTCTGGCCCGCGAGGACTTGCGCGGCATCGTTCGCTACATCGGCAAGGACAACCCGAGGCGGGCCAAGAGCTTCGGCAAAGATCTGCACGACAAAACCAAGCCGCTTGCACAGCATCCAGAGCTAGGCCGCCAAGGGCGCCCGGGCTTACCCGAATGGCTGCGCGAACTGGTCGTACAGCCGAACTACATCGTTTTTTATCGCGTGCTGACCGAGGCCCGCACCGTCGAGATTTTGAGGGTGAAGCACACGGCCCAACAGGTGCCGTGATTACACCCCCCGGCGCTCTAACGCCAGTTTTCAGGAGCGGCGTAAGCGCCCGACGCAATCACCCGTACGATCGTTAACGCAGTTTTCAAACTTACTGCCGTTGACTTTTAATGAGAGCCCGCCATAAGAGCATCTGCCGCCAAACCACAACTCTGTAACAAAATCCAGCGCGATCATCCCGCGAATTCATGAAAAGATCAGACCATCCCCTGCATCACCAATAAAAAAGGGTGGCGATGCCACCCTTTTTTATCTTGAACGCGTTTACGCTGCAACCGGACCGCTCGCTTGCCCCAGCTCCTTGCGATATCGGTTCAGGTCGCGAGTATTCTCAAACGATCGCCCAAATAAATTCGACAGTTTGGTGAGTATGGTATTAACCACCTTAACCTCCCATTCCTTATCAAAACGAATCTGGTTATCCAGCCAGTGCTCTAGCCATGAAGGATCCGGCAGCTTGCTTTGCACCGTATCTTCTGGAAACATCGTTGCGTTCACGTGGAGATTGGTGGGATGCAACGCCTGACTGCTACGCCCGGAACTGGTCATCAAGACACCCACCTTTGCAAATGCCTGGCGTGCGGCATCACCCATATTATCGATTGCACGCTGCATATAACGAAAATAAATGCCACCATGCCGCGCCTCATCACCCGACAGCAAACCATAGATATGTTTGATTACCGGCTCTGTATGCCATTGACCCGCACAGCGATACCATTGCGTGAGCCGCATCTCGCCACAAAAGTGCAGCATCAAGGTTTCCATGGGTGGCGCTACGTCAAATTCGAAGCGCACAGCGTGTAATTCCTCTTCGGTGGGCACCAACTCGGGTCTGAATCGGCGCAGGTATTCCATCATCACCAGCGCGTGCTTTTGCTCTTCGAAAAACCATACCGACATAAACGCCGCAAAATCGCTATCATCACGAAAATCGCGCAAAAACATCTCAGTGGCCGGCAAGGCAGACCATTCGGTAATGGCGTTCATTTTGATGGTCATCGCCTGTTCGTCAGTCAGCAATTCCGGTCGGAAAGCGTCCCAAGGGACATCTTTCGCCATATCCCAACGCACCCTTTCCAGGCTGGCGTACGCTTCCGGATAAATCATGCATTTCCCCAGTCATCAATCATCACTACATTTTATCTGAGCCTGCAGGCAGAGTCGCACCGTATATCTTGCGCTGACCCTGTCGCCGACCCACCATGGTTGCCACCCATCAAACATCGTTCGTAGCGAACCCAAACGTGTCATTGTATTATCAAAATAAGAAGATTACATGAAATTATAATAAGAATTTTGGCAAGAAAAAACCCGAGCAGAAACTGCTCGGGCCAAAAATCCTCAAATTGAGGATGGAGGAGACAACACTGAAGCTTTTGGGAAAAAGCCAGAAATCAGCGTTATTAGTATTCTCTAATATAATAATTCGCCTGTCAAGTTAAATTTACAATAAAGTTAAGGTTACTTGAAAAACAGGCAAATTGCGGACAACCCATCCAACAAACGGGGTGAAGCCTCGCGCATTCATGCAAAGATCGGGCTAAAGAACCAAATAGCCATCCGCCAATCCGGTCAACAGCCACTCAGCCTCTGCATCACTCACCCGACGGGGCGCTATGCATCGGCTATCCGCCAACTCAACCAGCAACACGCTACCACTTTCTCCCAACTCAACTGCCTCACCGTTCAAAAAGAATTTATTTCGGTAAAACAATAGCCGTGATTGCGGGGCCAGTCTTATACCATGCCGGGCCACCATTTCGGTCAACGCTGGCAGCGACGGCAGTTCGTCTGGCGCATCGAAGAAAATATGCGCCTTGGGTTCAGTCAAATAGCAACCCGTAAAATTTGTCACGTCATCTTGGTCCCAGCGAATTTGGTCTATCATCTGCGACAACTGCTGCATCATGGCTTCACCAATCTCACCCGGATGCGCTTGTAACTGTAAATCGGGATCGGCATACATGCCCGGCAATTCGATACGGTCTTGCAAGTACACCAAAAATTGCGTTGCTATTTCCTGACTGGTTGGTGCACGAAAACCAATCGAATACGTCGTGCATTCATCCACCGCAATGCCGTTATGGGCATATGAAGGAGGTAGATACAACATGTCACCCGGTTCCAGCACCCATTCTTGCTCGACCTCAAAATGCTGCAAAATCTTTAAGGGCAAGCCGGGTATTAGTGTTAAATCTTGCTGCGAGCCGATTTGCCAACGTCGGCGCCCGTGTCCTTGCAACAAAAACACATCGTAAGAATCAAAATGCGGCCCGACACCGCCGCCCGGTACTGCATAACTCACCATCAGATCATCCAACCGCGCGTGTGGGATAAAATTAAAGCGGTTCAACAATTCGTCAGCGCTGGTTAAATGATGATTCAGTTCCTGCACCAGAATTGTCCACAACTCCGCTGATTTCTTCGCAGGAAAATCGCGCTTGCGGAACGGCCCATGGGTCAGCGTCCAGCCCGCCTCTGTTTTACGCACCATGCGCGCAGTAACATTATCTTGCCCAGCCAGCCCGAATAGCGCATCACGCGACAGCAGCCCTGCAAATCCGGGTACGGCAGCTCGCACCAATAGTGGTTTTTTTTGCCAAAACTCACTTAAAAATTGCTCCACCGAAATTTCACCCAACAATTCTTTGGCAACTGACATGCTGATTCCCTGAAAATACGTTAAAATGCGGCCATCTGATACCGTAGACAGGCCACCCTATGCAAATCGCAAAGAATACCATCGTCACACTCACCTACCAACTTAAAAACCTGTCGGGTGATGTCCTGGAAGAATCCGAATCTGATAGCGAGGCCATTAGCTACCTGCATGGTGGCTATGACGGCATTTTTCCGACCGTAGAAGAAGCGCTTGAGGGACACCAAGTAGGCGATGAAATCAACGTAACCATGGAACCCGAATACGCATTCGGCGAGTACGAAGCCGAGTTGGTTCGCGTAGAACCGCGCAACCTGTTCCCGCTGGAAGTCTCGGTTGGCATGCAGTTCGAAGGCTCGCCTGAAGGCAGTGAAGATTACATGCTTTACACCGTCACCGAAATGACCGAAGACACCGTTGTCGTGGATGGCAATCACCCGTTAGCGGGCCAAACCCTGCGTTTTGAAGGCAAGGTTATCGATGTCCGCGCAGCATCTGCCGACGAGATTTCTCACGGCCACGCCCACGGCGAACACGGCCACGCCCATTGATTGACATCGATTCTCGCAAAGTTGCGAGAATCGATACCCGCATAACGATCATGAAAACCACTTTTCTTGAATTTGAGCAACCTATCGCAGAACTGGAAATCAAAATAGAGGAATTACGTGCCATGCACGATGATTCCGCTATCGATATCTCGCGCGAATTGCTGTTGCTGCAAAAAAAGAGCGAAAAACTCACCCAGGATATCTACGCCAAACTCACCCCTTGGCAAATTTCCCAAGTAGCACGCCACCCTCAACGTCCCTACACATTAGATTATCTGGGCGCCTTGTTCAGCGAATTTGAGGAGTTGCATGGCGATCGCGCGTTTGCCGATGACCACGCAATGGTAGGCGGTATCGCACGGTTTAATGATGAACCCGTCATGGTTCTCGGCCACCAAAAGGGCCGCGACACCAAAGAACGCAATTATCGCAACTTTGGCATGCCGCGTCCGGAAGGATACCGCAAAGCCTTACGATTAATGCAATTGGCGGAACGCTTCAAATTGCCGATCATGACCTTTATTGATACACCAGGGGCATTTCCCGGTATTGGCGCAGAAGAACGTGGCCAATCCGAGGCAATAGCGCGCAACCTGTATGTTATGTCCGGCCTGCGCGTGCCCATTATCTGCACCGTGATTGGTGAAGGCGGTTCAGGTGGCGCACTGGCAATTGGGGTGGGTGACCGCACCCTGATGCTGCAATATTCGACCTACTCCGTCATTTCTCCCGAAGGCTGTGCGTCTATCTTGTGGAAAAACGCAGAAATGGCCTCTACTGCCGCCGAAACCATGAGCATTACGGCCCCCCGCCTGAAAGCGCTGGACCTGATCGATCGCATCATTCCAGAACCTGTTGGTGGCGCTCACCGCGACCCTGCCACCATGATGCACAACATGAAAACGGCCTTGTCGGAAACCTTGACCGAGTTACGTCAGCAGCCCATTGATGTTCTGCTAAAAACCCGCTACCAACGCTTGATGAGCCATGGTCGCTACAAGGAAACCGCAACGCGCGCCAAGCCACCCGTCGGTGCTGCCTGACCGGTTTCGTGCACAACTGGCTGCCAATGGCATACCACTTGGTAGCCGACTGTGCGTTGCACTGAGTGGTGGTCTTGATTCAGTCACCTTATTGCATCTTTTGCATGCTCTGCGACATCAATATGACCTAACGGCCATTCACGTCCACCACGGCCTGAGCAAAAACGCCGATCACTGGCAAGATTTTTGCCGGTGCCTGTGTGCGAATCTGGGTATTGCGCTGGAATGCACCCGAGTGTCTGTTGCGCCTGACGATCCCGCAGGACTTGAAGCCGCAGCACGCACCGCCCGTTATAATGCCTTTGCCCGACTCGACTCTGACTATGTTGTGCTTGCCCATCATCAGGACGACCAGGCTGAAACGTTATTGCTGCAATTGTTGCGGGGTGCCGGTCCAAAAGGCTTATCGGGCATGCCCGTGCTCAAAAAACCTGCCACAGGCCCTATGTTGCTGCGCCCGCTTTTACACGTTACGCGCCAGGAACTGCAACATTGGGCGCAACAACAATCGCTGACATGGATAGAAGACGAAAGCAATCAAGATACACACCTTGAGCGTAACTTTCTGCGCCATAGCATTTTCCCCCGCATCGCCATACATTACCCAGGCTATCGCCAAACACTGACGCGCGCCAGCCAGTTATTGGCCGAAACAGCCGAATTAGTTGATGAACTGGCACACATCGATGCGCAACACATCATTCACCAAAACCGTCTTGATTGCCTGGCACTGGCCAACCTCAGTCCTGCCAGAGCCAGTAACGTTCTGCGCTCTTTTTTTGCCAACCATCAATTGCCAACGCCAAGTGCTGCCCGCTTGGGCAATACCCTCAAACAGTTGTTAACGTCTCGCCCAGACAGCATGTTGCGACTGGATTTCGACGGGCAGAGTCTGCGCCGCTATCGCAATTTCGCTTGGTTTGTACCCAACCTCGACCCCATCGATTCCAGCAATTGCTGGCTCTGGCAAGGCGAAAGCATTTTAAAGCTGCCTGCCTTACATGGCGAATTGCATTTCACGCAAACCACTGAAGCCGGACATCTTCGTCTGCCTGCCAACCAGGTCTTACGTATTCGGCCCCGTCAAGGTGGCGAGAAATTGCGTCTGAGCATACAACGACCAGACAAGCCCTTAAAAGACTGGTTACAAGCGAGCGGCATTCCGCCATGGGAGCGCCCATACCTGCCACTGATATGGTACGGCGAACACCTGGTCCACGTTCCTAACATTGGTACTGCCTGCGATTGGCAAACCACAGCGGGTGAATTGGGAATAAGAATAGAATGGCGTTGGCCCATAGGCGGTAAACCATCTGCAACCCATGAGTCGTCACAATTGACTTGACCATTACAGGGTGCTTTGCAACCACGACAAAAAACCACCGGGGCTTAACCCGATGGTTTTTTGACCGCGATCTTTTCATCCAGCCTGCTGGTTGAAAACCCGAATACCCTGCCTGCCGGCAGACAGGGTGACCGGAAGCCGCACATCAATAACCAGCGTGATAGCCCACCACGATATCGACTTCATTTTTCGAGCCCAAAATAACCGGCACGCGCTGGTGCAGACCTTCAGGCTGAATATCGAGAATACGTTGGCGACCGGTACTGGAAACACCACCCG
>DDOT01000062.1:7208-7481 GCA_002341815.1 Thiobacillus sp. UBA2487
CTTGGTGTCTTTGGGGTACATGAACACACCACCACGCACCAATATGCGATGCACTTCGGCTACCATGGATGCTACCCAACGCATGTTGAAGTCACGACCACGCGGACCGGTTTTGCCTGCCACACACTCGGCCACATAACGTTGCACCGGTTCTTCCCAAAAACGCTGATTGGAGGCATTAATCGCGAATTCTTTGGTGTCGGCAGGGATGGTCATGTTGGGATTGGTCAACACAAATTCACCAATGTTGCGATCCAGGGTAAAACCAATCAC
>DDOT01000062.1:7525-12639 GCA_002341815.1 Thiobacillus sp. UBA2487
TGGTTGCAGAAAGTCAGCAACAGCCGGATGTGCTGCACTTCCGTCATAACCCAATACCGAAAAAATCGTGCCGACTGAAATATTCACGTTCACATTGGAAGAACCATCCAGCGGATCGAACACCAACAGATACTTGCCTTTCACACAACGATCAGGAATTTGATAGACATCTTCCATTTCTTCCGATGCCATACCCGCCAACTGACCGCTTTGCTCATTTACTTCAAGAAAGATTTCATTGGTAATTACGTCCAACTGTTTTTGCGTTTCGCCCTGAACGTTTTCTGAATCAAGATTACCCATCACACCGGCCAAAGCACCTTGATTAATGGCGTTGGAAATCAGCTTGCAAGACACTGCCACCTGATTGATCAAGGCTTGCAAATCGGACGAGACCGAACCGTTACGGCGTTGTTCGTCAGCAAGATATTGTGATAGCGTGATGCCGAGATGCATGGACTTACCCTCCGGTGACAATAAATAATGCTGGGATTATAACAGAAGGCTGTCGACAGGTAGTGCCTAATCAATTGGCGCTTGGGTCTTGCGTGTTTAATTGATTACCCGGTTCAAAACTCCAGGTGCGCGTAATGGCAATAACATCGGCTTGACGCCGCATTTCTTTCGGGAACGCAGAAAACGGCGCGGCCATCCGCACGATGCCAATGGCCGCTTGGTCCAGCGCGGGCATGCCGGACGACCGGGTTACCTCTACTGACGCCAATGAACCATCGGCACGAATCGATACCGTCAACTGCAACTTGCCATACATTTTTCGTTCACGGGCCACCGCCGGATAGTTTGCATTACCGATGCGCTCAACCTTGATCCGCCAGTCCTCTACGTAACGGGCAAACGCATATGCACGCGTGCGCGCACCGATGAACAGCTTGCGTGGCCGTTTCTGATAAGCATCGTATTGCTGTGCAATCCGCGCCTCAAGATCGGACATTTCTTGCTGTTGCCGCAAGTCTGCCGCATTACCCTGATGCGGGCTTATTGCCTGTTCACTGCTTCCGGACACGCCGGTGGATGGTGCTATAGCGGCTTGTGAGCGCAATTGCAACATCAACCGGCGATTTTCATCTTCCAAACGATGCACCTGTTGTTCGGTTGCTTGCACTGCTTGCTGTTGCTGATCTGTTTCACTGGCTGGTAAAGGACTTTGCGCATGGCGGTTTTGATCAGTATTGCCGCCACCGTCCAAATTATTTTGCGCCAGCGCATCCGCATGGTCTGGCGGCTCTTGCGATTTGCTGTTGACCAGCACCAATTCCAACGGCGGGGCATACAAATTATCAGGATTAACCTGTGGCAATTTAAAACCAAACGCCAACAACGCGGCATGCAGCAACAGCGACGTCACAACCGCCAAGGCAAACACCCCGGTCAGTCCTTTGATCCACGGCATGTTGCTCACTGCATCCTCCATCGACCTGTGCCCGCGTCGCGCATACCGTTCAACCCACGTTGTCGGCTGCCGCACAGTATGTCAATTGCACATCCACTTCCAGCATATCCATTTCGCCCACCATCACCTCAATCAATGTTCCCACCGGCAACTCCGGCATCGATGGCACGCGCGCAACCAGCGGCATTCCTGCCACACGCACCAGATTTTCCTTGATCACCTGCGCACCGATGCGTTGCACGTTTTCCTGCACCAACCAACGCAAGCACCAAAAGCGCTCCATTCGACGCTGAAACTCATTATATGCGTCATAAGCCAATTCAAAATCGCGCAATATCGCATACAGCGTATCCGATCTGGGCGGATAAACAGCAGGCTCATCGTGTAACAACGCCAAGATCTGCCGCTGATTCACCAAATCAACATATCGCCTGAGCGGTGAACTCGACCACGCATAATTTTCAACACCCAAACCAACATGCGGACCGGGCCGGGTGCTCATTTTGACCTTGCCGTTTTCCTGGGTGCGATACAATCCTGCGATGTCATGTTTTGCCAGCCAGCTTCCCCAACCGGCGTTGACGCGGATCATCAATTCGGAAACCAATCGATCCACCGGATTACCGCGCTGCCGATCAATAATACTTACCCGACCATCTTCCACACGGAACACATAATCGGCCCGCACCGGTTGCGCCGGATCCGGCGTCTTGCCACGCCCTGCCTCCAATGCGCCCGACAAGCGCCACAGCATTTCCAACTCGCGTTGCCATCGGTATTCACCAGTACCGTCGGCCAAGCTCCGCTCGTTAAAGTCGTGTTGCAACACCTCATGTCGCAGGTTTTGCGCCACAGGCACACGTTCCAACACCGTACGCTCAGACAGCACTTTCCAACTAATATCTTCAACCACCAAATACATCGACAAAGCCGGGCAGGCACGTCCTTCGTCCAAAGAAAAGCGTGCCACCACATCATCCGGCAGCATCGTGACTTTTCCGCCCGGATAATACACCGTGGACAAGCGGTTTCGCGCCACTTTATCCAATGGAGAGTCTGGCAATATACCCAATGCCGGCACCGCGATGTGAATACCCACTTGCCACGAACCATCGTCTAACTGGCGAACGGAAAATGCATCATCAATTTCAGTGGTTGACTCATCATCGATACTGAACGCCTCGACTTCGGCCAACGGCAAGTCATCTGGCAGCACCAGTTCGGGCAAAGCGGGGAAGTCAATGCCGCGCGGAAAATGCTCGTGCACAAACCGCTGGTAATGATAGTCATGTTCAGAGGGAATCGCTCCGCAACGTGCCAGCAAGCGCAACACCGTCAATCCGGTGTTGTGTGCAGCCGTCTCAACGGCCTTCCATGGCAATTTCTGTTTATCAGGCGCAAACAGCAATCCCATCACTTCCGGCTGCAATTCGTCGGGCAACCGAAATTGGGTTAATTCAGCCACCCAGGCCGCCAACTGCTCGGCTTCTTTTTGCCGGCGCAGCACACCGGCTTTGGCCGCGAGCAAGGCTTCCGCTGGCGCAGGCTTGTAGTGGCCACGCCCCTTACGATAAAAATACATCGGCGAAGCATGCAGCAATTGCAACACGCCCGCCATTTCAGTCGCAGAAGGTGCGTGACCAAAATAGTCGCGCGCGAGGTCTTCGTAAGAAAACTCGGCGTCGCCTGCCACTTCCCACAAAAAATCGACATCCAGGTCTGCGCGGACCGCATTCACTGCCTGCATGAATTCCGCTGGGGGTGGCGCGACAAACCGCAAGATAACCTGCGCCGCGCGCAGCTTGATACGTTTGCCGAATTGACTGTCGATCTGCAACGATGAATCGTTGTCAGCGACCAAGGTACCGGCTTTAAATTCGCCGTCTTCTTCGTATAACAGGTACATGAAATTCCCCGCCAACGGGGCCGGATAAAATCAGAATGCCAAGAGTTGCGGAATGTGTTCAACAAACGAACGAAAACCATGATCGCCTCCCGTAACGATCACTTGGCGACAGCCGCTATAATACGCCACTGCTTCACGATAATCGAGTACCTCATCACCGGTTTCAACCAACAGCAATACACGTTCCGGGTGCGTCAAACTGGCTGGAGCCATCTCTGCCATCTCTGCCAGATGCGCTTCGGTAAAGGTATAGGTCTCATCTGAATGATAGAAGCGTTGAGGCCCCAACGCTGCGCGCATCAATATCTGCGGATGCACCGCCGGATTAATCAGCACTGATTTTACGCCCAAGCGCTCACTTAACACCGTGGCATAAAAACCGCCCAATGAGCTACCCACCAACTTGACCTGTTGCGCAGGATATCCGGCAATGATGTGTTCGAGCAGGGCCAGCGCCTCAGCCGGACGGTGCGGCAGATCGGGGGTCACACAATGCTCTGCCTGACCGGTCCGAGCAAACCAATCACGCAGTATCACTGCTTTGGACGACTGTCCACTGCTGTTAAAACCATGTATGTAAACCAGCATCAGCGGCTCGCCACTTTGGATACTTCACCGCCGTGTGCTTCCATCCATTGACGAATACGCTGGGCATCGTTGATTCGGTCCATTTTACCCACCGCATCCAGCAATACGATGATGACCGAATGACTGGCAATTTTTGCCTTCATCACCAGGCAATGTCCGGCCTCATTGATAAAACCGGTTTTAGACAGACCAATATCCCATTTACCTTCCCGCACCAACACATTGGTGTTCAGATAGGGCATTTCACGCGTCACCTCGGCCCATTTTGCTTCATGTGCACGCGGATGCCGCACCCTGACCAGCGCCGTATGCGCGATCTCATAGTGACCGGTAGTGGTAATCTCATGAATAAGCGGGTATTTCGCCGCCGCTGCCACCATTTTTGCCAAATCTTCCGCAGTAGACTGGTTATGGCTGGACAAACCGGTTGGATCCTCAAAGCGGGTATGTGTCATACCTAACTCGGCAGCCTTACGGTTCATGGCATTAATAAATGCCGGCCGACCGCCTGGGTAATAGCGAGACAACGCAAACGCAGCACGATTTTCCGAAGAAATCAGGGCAAGATGCATCATCTGGTTGCGCGTTAACTCGGTTCCCACCGCCAAGCGCGAACGGGTATGCCGCACATGATCAACGTCATCCTCGGAAATCGACATTTTTTCATTCAGATCTGGATGCGCATCCAGCACCACCATTGCCGTCATCAATTTGCTGATCGATGCAATAGGGGTTTCCATATCCGGGTTTTTTTGCAAAATCGGCTTGCCATCAGACGCATCCACTACCAATACCGACTGAGCATTTAATCTGGGCATATTAGCCGCCTCAAATGAAGGCAGCGGTGGCTCGACATGCTCGGCTTTTACCAGATGGGCGGCCCGAGGTGCCGTATGTGCCAAATGTGCCGGGTGATGATGGAGATGGTGATGGTGATGGTGGTGATGCGTTGCTGCCGCATAGGACGGCAGGGCAACCATCATGGCCATCGCCAGCGAAGCAATTTTTAACCCGTTCATGCCCATCTTCCATCACCAAAAATATTTTCGAAATATACCAAAAAACAGAACAAGTTGGGCGGTATTTTTAGAAAAAAAATTAACTTGTTGTTTTGACATAACCCGATATTTTCATGAATTCACCTGATGATCACGCAGGATTTTGTTACAAAGTGGAATTTTGGAAAGCGCGGCGTAGTGATTCGTACGC
>DDOT01000062.1:12668-29314 GCA_002341815.1 Thiobacillus sp. UBA2487
GCGTTAATGTATGAAAAGATCGGGTTAATGCTGCAGCGTCGCCCGCAACATGTCCGGCGAAACATCACCGGTAACCACACCTTGTCCGATGGTGCGCAACAATACAAAACGGATTTGGCCGTTTTCCACTTTTTTGTCCATACCCATGGCGGCCATCCAGACCGCTTCGTCCAAATCCGGCGCTGCATCAGGCAAACCGGCACGCCGATACAATGCCCGCACACGCTCAACGTCGGTATCGCTCAACCAACCCAGCCTGCGTGACAAATCCGCCGCCAGCACGGTGCCGGCGGCAACAGCCTCGCCGTGCAGCCAATTGCCGTACCCCATGCCGGACTCGATGGCATGACCGAAGGTGTGACCCAAATTCAACAACGCGCGCGCACCGGATTCCCTTTCATCGGAGGCCACCACCTCGGCCTTGATGGCACAAGAATGGTAAATGGCATGCACCAACGCCTGTTCATCCAACGCACGCAGGCGGTCGATATTATTTTCCAGCCAAACAAAAAATTCGGCATCAGCCATCAGGCCATACTTGATGACTTCTGCCAATCCGGCAGACAATTCGCGCGCCGGCAAGGTTTGCAGGGTAGCAATATCCGCCAGCACCAACTGCGGTTGATAAAACGCACCAATCATATTTTTGCCAAGCGGATGGTTGATACCGGTTTTACCGCCGACCGATGAATCAACCTGCGACAGCAGGGTGGTGGGAATCTGGATAAACGGCACGCCTCGCAAATAACAAGCCGCCGCGAAACCGGTCAGATCGCCGATCACCCCACCACCCAGCGCAATCAACGTCGCCTTGCGTTCGGTATGCGCGCCCAACAAGGCATCGAATATGGCATTAAGGGTCTGCCAATTTTTATATTGCTCACCATCCGGCAACACAATCTCGGTGACCTTCACCCCCTGATCGCGCAACCCGTTGACCAACCTTGCCAAATAAAGCGGTGCAATGGTAGCATTGGTCACAATGACTGCATGACGCTGTGCAAGGTGGCCGACTATACGTTCCGGCTGATCCAGCAAACCGGCGCCAATCTGAATGGGATAGCTGCGCGACCCCAATGCGACAGTCAGCGTTTGTACGGCTTGAGTTGGGTTCATTCGGGTTACCTCGCTCTAAATTAATGCTTATATGCAGACAGCATGTTACCTGTGAAGGTGGATTATAACGCCTGCACAATCTGATTCCCACAAGGTTCTTTATCATGATCGCCATAAGAGAAGCACAAAAACAGGGGCTGCTTACGCGCGCCCATTGGATGCGTAATATTTTGGCCGGGGTCACCGTCGGTATTGTCGCCTTGCCCTTGGGCATGGCCTTTGCGATTGCATCCGGCGCCAAACCGGAGCAGGGGTTGTATACCGCCATTATTGCCAGCCTGGTTACCTCGCTGTTCGGCGGAACCTTCATGCAAATCAGCGGCCCGACCGGCGCCTTTATTGTCATTCTGTCCGGCATCACCGCGCATTACGGCATCGCCGGTTTGCAAATGGCCACCTTGATGGCCGGCGTGATTCTGCTGATCATGGGCATCAGTCGCATGGGTGTGGTAATCAAGTATATTTCCGCCCCGGTCATCGTCGGATTTACCAGTGGTATTGCCATTATTATCTGGGTGGGACAATGGAAAGACTTTTTTGGCCTGCATCCCGCTGCCACCCAAGGCACGTTTCTGCACAAATTTTTAGCGCTATTAGCGGCATTTCCCACGTATCATCCGGCCACCACCCTGATCGGCCTGTTCACCCTCGCCATCCTGATTATCGCCCCGCGCATCACCACCCGAGTGCCATCGCCACTGATCGGCATGACAGCGGCAACGCTGTTGCAAGCCTATTTCCACTTCAATGGCGTTGCCACCATTGGTAGCGTGTTTGGCGGCATTCCTCAAACCCTGCCCTCGTTTTCGCTGACCCTGCCCAGCTTTTCCGATGCCTCTCGCCTGATTGGCCCTGCATTCACCATTGCCTTATTGGGCGCCATCGAATCCCTGCTGACCGCGGTTGTCGCAGACAGCATGGCAGGCACCCGGCATGACTCGAACCAAGAGCTGATCGGTCAAGGACTTGCCAACATCGCCAGTCCGTTATTTGGCGGCATCGCAGCCACCGGTGCGGTTGCCCGCACTGCCACCAGCATTCGCAATGGCGCCACCAGTCCGATTGCCGGGATTGTGCACGCGCTCACCTTGGTGATCATCATTTTGCTGCTGGCGCCCTTGGCCAGCAACATTCCACTGGCGGCACTGGCTGCCATCCTGTTTGTGGTGTCATGGAACATGAGCGAGGCCCATCGTTTTATCTATCTGGTGCGTACCGCCCCCAAACCGGATGTCGCCGTGCTGTTGATTACGTTTTTACTGACCGTATTCAGTGATCTGGTGGTTGCGGTAAACATCGGCGTGATTCTGTCATCACTGCTGTTCATGAAACGCATGGGAGAAACTGTTAATATTCAACAACAAGATGCAGAAACCCTGAAAGCAGAGTTGGGCAACGACACCTTGCAGCTAGGACCGGATACCGTGGTATTTACCGTGGAAGGCCCGGTGTTTTTCGGGGTAGTCGAACGATTGGAATCCACCTTGCGCACCGTGCAGATGCACACCAAAACCTTGGTGCTGCGCATGCACGATGTGCCGTTTATTGACGCCACCGGCATCCAAACCTTGCGCGATCTGATCGATACCTGTCAACGACGCAACATTCGTTTGGTATTATGCGAAAGCCGTCCGCTGGTATTGGAAAAACTGCGCCGCGCCGGACTGCTGGATCAACTGGGAGACCAGAACACCCCGGGTTCATTATCCGAATTGACGGGTTGTCTGATGCTGACATAACCCCTGAATACGCAACATCATGACAAGATCAGGTTGGCAGAATGGCCGACTTGATCGACGATAGCCCACATTAGAGATTAAACATGAGTCATTACCAACACCATGTGTTTGTTTGCTGCCAGGAACGTGAAGCNNAGCCCCAGAACAGGCTTGCCGAGGCAAAGACATGCGCAACTATGCCAAACAGCGCTGCAAAGAACTGGGCATCGACGGTCCCGGACAAAACCGCATCAATACCGCCGGATGCTTGGGGCGCTGTGATCAGGGCCCGCTGTTGGTGGTTTACCCGGAAGGCGTCTGGTATAACTGGGTGGATGAAGACGATCTGGAAGACATCATCCAGCAACATTTAATCGGCAAGCAAATTGTCCAGCGTTTGCTGGTGCCCGCACCCGATGCAACCAGCTAAACCAATCACCGGACATGCGGTGATGAAACGCGCAAAACTGCGCATCAAATCCAGCGCCGGCTTTATCGAAACACTGGTCAACGACCCGGAAGGCGAGCGCTCGGGATTGGCGTTCATCGCGCACCCCCATCCGCTGTATGGCGGCTCGATGGACAACAAAGTGGTACAAAGCTTGGCGCAACTGTGCCACGATCAGGGGTTGGTGGCGGTTCGCCCGAATTTTCGCGGGGTTGGGCAAAGCGATGGCGAATACACCGGTGGCGAAGGGGAGTGCGACGACATGCTGGCCGTCATTCAGTTTGTGCGCGCCCATTACGACCCAACGCTACCGATTTATTTATGTGGTTTTTCATTTGGCGGATTTGTCCAACACTTGGTAGCACAACAGATAACTGCCCATTGCCTGTTATTGATCAGCCCTGCGGTCAATCTGTACGCGTTTGGCAACGTTCCGGTCAACACCTTCATTATCCATGGCGAATTGGATGAGGTAGTCCCCTTTGACGCTGCCTGGAAATTTGCCCTTACCAACCAGATTCAGTTTCGCTCGATTGCCGGTGCGGGCCATTATTACCATGGCAAGCTGGCGGAGCTTAAATCCGAGGCGCTGCAAGCATGTCTGGACTAGGTGTTTCGATCCGTGGACTGGTTAAACATTATGGCGAACACGCTGTGGTGCGGGGGCTGGATTTAACCATCAACCCCGGCGAATGCGTTGGCTTGCTTGGGCCGAATGGCGCAGGCAAAACCACCACACTGAAAATGTTGCTGGGTTTGGCACAACCCACTGCCGGCACGATTCAAATCGGCGATTGGACGATTCCGCAACGCGCACGCCTCGCCCGCACCCGCGTCGGCATCATGCCGCAAATCGACAATCTGGACCCCGACTTCACTGTCAGTGAGAACCTGCTGGTGTATGGGCGTTATTTTGGCATCGGCCATAAAATATTAGCCGAGCGTATTCCCGCGCTACTGGAACTGACCGGTCTGTCCGGCAAGGCAGATAGCCGTATCAACGCATTATCGGGTGGCATGAAGCGCCGCCTGACCTTGGCGCGCGCGTTAATCAATGACCCTGATCTGATCGTGCTGGATGAGCCCACTACCGGCCTCGACCCGCAGGCCCGGCATGTGATCTGGCAAGGCTTGCGCCGCCTGACCCAGCAAGGCAAAACCATCCTGATCACCACCCACTTCATGGATGAAGCCGAACGCCTGTGTGACCGGCTGGTGATTATGGATCATGGCATCCACATTGCGGAAGGCCACCCACGAGACCTGATCGCCCGATTAATCGAGCCGCAAGTCATAGAAATTTACGGTGAAAGCGCCGGTTCATGGGCGAATCATCATGCGCTACCCTTATGCGAACGGCACGAGACCGCTGACGAAACGGTGTATTGCTACGGTCACGATCACACGCAACTGCTGGCGCTACTGCAAAACGCACCTCAACTGCGCCATGTGCAGCGCCCATCCAACCTGGAAGACGTGTTCTTAAAACTAACCGGTCGGGAGCTGCGCGACTGATGGATCGACGATGGGCTTTTCCCCGCTTTTCCTTGCGCTTCTGGCCCATCTGGCAGCGCAATTTTCTGGTATGGAAAAAATTGGCAGGCACCAGCATCTTGGGCAATCTGGCCGACCCGATGTTTTACATGCTGGGATTCGGCTACGGCTTGGGCAGCCTGATGCCACAGGTGGGAGGCGTGAGCTACATGACCTTTCTGTCTGCCGGCACCATTTGTTATTCCACCATGAACAGTGCCAGCTTTGAAGTGCTCTATTCGGGTTTTTCTCGCATGCATGTGCAAAAAACCTGGGAGGCTATCCTGAATGCGCCGGTTGACCTGGATGATGTGCTGTTGGCGGAACTGATTTGGGGGGCGTCAAAAAGCCTGCTATCGGGCCTGGCGATTCTCATCGTGATCTGGATCTTGGGGCTGCAACAAGACTGGGCGCTGAGCCTGTGGGTTATTCCGGTGACCTTACTGATCGGTCTGACCTTTTCCGCCATGGGGTTGGTTATGACCTCAATTTCACCCAATTATGAATTTTTCATGTACTACTTTACCTTGGTCATTACCCCGATGGTGTTGCTGTGCGGGGTGTTTTACCCTGCTGATCGTATGCCGGCCTTTTTACAATTGATTGCCAGCGGACTACCATTAACCCACGCGATTAATCTGGTTCGCCCGCTGATCCAAGGCAACATCCCCAGTCACCTGACAGGCCATATTACCAACATGCTGGGCTGGACCACACTCAGCTATTGGTTGGCCACCGTTCTCACACGTCGCAGGTTGTTATCATGAAACGCTTTAACACCGTTCTGGTCTGGTTGCGTCGAGACTTGCGCCTGCACGATCATGCCGCCTTGCACTATGCCACCCAACAGGCGCAGCGGGTAATTCCGGTGTTTATTTTTGACCGCAACATTCTGCACAATCTGCCGCCAAATGATCGGCGCGTGGGATTTATTCATGCCAGCCTGCAAGCCCTACAACAAACCCTGTCAGGCTTAGGCAGCAGCATGATCGTGCGTCACGGCGACCCGGTTGAACAAATCCCGGCGTTGGCCGAGCGTTGGTCTGCCGATGCGGTTTTTTGCAACCATGATGACGAACCGTATGCCATCCAACGAGACCGGCAAGTCGCGCAACAACTGCAAATTACCGGACGCACGCTGTTCGACTTCAAAGACCAGGTCATTTTTGAACGCGATGAGGTGTTAACCAACCAAGGCAAGCCGTTTCAAGTATTCACCCCCTACCAACGTGCTTGGCGACGCAGACTGGACCTCCACCCGCCGGAGCACCTCTCGGTTGATGTCAGCGCATTAGCAAAACTGCCGGTCGAAACCCTGCCCGATCTGGCCGATTTGGGGTTTCAAGACACCCCGTTGCCGGCCGGCATCATCCCGGGGCACGAAGGCGCGCAAACTGCCTGGCAAGACTTTCAGCAGCGTCTCGACCGCTATGCCAACCTGCGTAATTTCCCCGCCAAAAAGGGCCCGTCTTACTTATCGGTTCACCTGCGCTTTGGCACGCTGTCGATTCGCGAACTGGTCGGGCGCGCTTGGACAACCCCCGGCGAAGGCGCACAAACCTGGCTAAATGAATTGATTTGGCGCGAGTTTTATCAGCAACTGTTATGGCATTATCCCAGCCTCGCCGAAGGACACAGCTTTCGTGCCGAATTCGACCACATGGAATGGCCCAACCCGCCCGGTCACTTCACCGCCTGGTGTGAAGCGCGCACCGGCTACCCGCTGGTAGATGCCGCCATGCGCCAACTGCTAACCAGCGGATACATGCACAACCGCCTGCGGATGGTTTCTGCTGCTTTTTTGGTGAAAGACCTGCAGGTGGACTGGCGCATGGGTGAGGCATGGTTTGCCCGTCACCTGCTGGACTTTGATCTGGCCGCCAACAATGGCGGTTGGCAATGGTCGGCATCAACCGGCTGCGATGCCCAACCGTGGTTTCGCATTTTCAACCCCGTCACCCAGTCCGAGAAATTTGATCCCGATGGCCAATTTATTCGACGCTACCTGCCCGAACTGAGCCACCTCGACCATCGTTGCATCCATGCCCCATGGCACTGCGGCGGCGTGAAGGGATACCCACCTCCCCTGGTTGATCACGCTATCGCCCGCGCAGCCACCCTGGCGCGCTACAAGAACGTCAAGACGAGCAATTAGTGCCACAGTCAAATCGGGATGACACGACGCCATTTCTCGCCGTATCAAAAATATGACTGCTATAGCCGCATGATAAAAATGGCGATTGGGCAAGATGACCTCCCTGTGCAACGCAAAAAACATCACCATTGCAGGCACCACACGTCAAGAGTAGAATCTTGACTATTTCGCCCTGACTTTCCAGAATTGCCAATGAATAGACCATCCATGTTGGACGGTACGCTTTACCGTCCCGATTTTGAACAAGACAGCTGCGGTTTCGGCCTGATGGCCCAACTGGATGACCAACCCAGCCATTGGCTGGTGCAGACTGCCATTTCTTCACTCGCTTGCCTGACCCACCGTGGCGCGGTAGCCGCCGATGGCAAATCAGGCGATGGCTGCGGCTTGTTGTTCAAAAGGCCCGATGCCTTTCTGCGTGCGGTGGCCGCAGAAAGCGGTTTGACACTGAATGCACATTATGCGGCGGGCCTGGTATTCCTCAGCCGCGATGACGCGTTGGCAGAACTGGCCCGCAGCACCCTGGCCGAAAACCTGACGGCTCAAGGCGTGCAAGTTGCCGGCTTCCGCACGGTTCCGGTTGATCCGTCAGTGTGCGGCGAATATGCCTTGGCCACCTTGCCACATTTCGAGCAGGTGTTTGTGAATTGTCCGAATGACATGGACGAGCATATCTTTGAACGGCGCTTGTATGTGGCGCGCCGATTGTCAGAAAAAGCGCTGTCGAATGATCCTGCGTTTTACATTCCGAGTTTGTCGGGGCGTGTGGTGTTGTACAAAGGGTTGGTCATGCCGGCCGCATTACCCGTGTTTTACCCTGATCTCAGCGATGAACGTTTTGCCTCATCCCTTGCCGTATATCACCAACGCTTTTCCACCAATACATGGCCGGAATGGCGCTTGGCACAACCGTTCCGCTATCTGGCGCACAATGGCGAAATCAACACCATTCAGGGTAACCGCAACTGGTCACTGGCCCGTGAAAACAAGTTTTCCACACCCTTGATTCCGCAACTGGATGACATTCGCCCCATTGTGTCGCGCACGGGCTCTGATTCCAGCAGCATGGACAACATGCTGGAGGGGTTGGTGATGGGTGGTGCCGGTTTGTTCCGCAGTTTGCGCATGTTGATTCCACCGGCGTGGCAGAACGTGCCCGATATGGATGCTGACTTGCGCGCATTCTACGAATACAACTCCATGCACATGGAACCGTGGGACGGACCGGCGGGTGTGGTGCTGACCGATGGCCGGTATGGCGCATGCCTGCTGGATCGCAACGGCCTGCGTCCGGCGCGCTATGTCGTCACCAAAGACCGTCATTTCACCATTGCCTCGGAAATCGGGGTCTGGGATTACAAACCGGAAGATGTCGTACGCAAAGGCCGTATCAAACCGGGTCAAATGATTGCCGCCGATCTGCAGACCGGCGAAATTTTATTGCCGGCAGACATTGATGCAATGCTCAAATCGGCCCATCCGTATCGCGAATGGCTGAAACAGTCTCAGCGCATGGAATTGGGCATGGATCAAGACAGCCATACCCCGCGCATGAATGCCGATTTGCTGTTGACCAGCCAAAAACTGTTTGGTTTAACCAACGAAGAACGCGAGCAAATTCTGCGTGTGCTGGCTGAAGAAGGCCAAGAAGCCACCGGTTCAATGGGTGACGACACGCCAATGGCGGTCTTGTCCCGCAAAGTGCGTTCGCCCTTTGATTACTTGCGCCAGCAATTTGCCCAAGTGACCAACCCCCCCATCGATCCTATCCGCGAAGCAGTGGTGATGTCGCTCAACACCTGTTTTGGCCCCGAGCGCAACCTGTTTGAAGAAACCCCTGAGCACGCCCATCGCCACGAAGTACCGTCTCCAGTATTGTCGCACGATGCATTCACCTTGTTAACTTCACGTGCCGATACCGGGTTTCGCAGCGTCACCCTGGATCTGCATTACGACCCGAAAACCACCAGTTTGCGGCAAGCCATAGAACAATTGGCGGCCGATGCCGTATCAGCGGTTCGCAATGGCGATGTGATCGTTGTACTGTCCGATCGGCAGCCAGACCCCCATCGCTTGCCCGTACAGGCCTTGTTTGCCGTTGGCGCAGTACACCATGCCCTGATTCGCGCCGGACTGCGCTGTGATTGCAACATCATCGCCGAAACCGGCACTGCCCGCGATCCGCACCAGATTGCCTGCTTGATTGGCTATGGCGCCACCGCCGTTTACCCTTGGCTGGCTTACCAAAGCATTCTTGCGCTGGTCGATTCCGGTGATATCGCGGTCAAACCCGAAAAATCCCTCGGCAATTATCGCAAAGGGATTGATAAAGGTCTGCTCAAGGTGCTGTCCAAAATGGGCATCTCAACCGTCGCCAGCTATCGCGGTGCACAATTGTATGAGGCAGTTGGCATCCATGAAGAGGTGGTGGATTTGTGTCTGTCGGGCACGGTTTCGCGCATATCCGGCGCCAATTTTGCCGATTTCGCCGCCGATCAACACACCCTGTCCCGCTTGGCGTGGAACCCTGCGCGAGCCCTGCCACAAGGCGGCTTGCTGAAATTCGTCAATGGCGAGGAATTCCACGCCTACAACCCTGATGTGGTGATGCAACTGCAGCGCGCGGTTAAAACCGGCGATTATGCCGCCTACAAGGCGTATGCCGAATTGGTGAACGGTCGTCAAATCGCCATGTTGCGCGACTTGATGCAACTGGCCGAAGACACGCAACCCATCCCGCTGGATGAGGTTGAACCGATTGAGTCTATTCTCAAGCGGTTTGACTCGGCCGGCATGTCGCTGGGTGCGCTGTCGCCCGAAGCCCACGAAGCACTGGCTGAAGGCATGAACCGCATCGGCGGTCGCTCGAATTCGGGCGAAGGCGGTGAAGATCCGGCACGTTACGGCACCATGAAGATGTCCAAGATCAAGCAAGTGGCCTCCGGTCGATTTGGCGTCACCGCGCACTATCTGGTGAATGCCGAGGTATTGCAGATCAAGGTTGCCCAAGGCGCAAAACCCGGTGAAGGCGGTCAGTTACCAGGTCACAAGGTCTCGGAAACCATTGCGCGTCTGCGTTGTGCGAAACCGGGCATTTCGCTGATTTCGCCACCACCGCATCATGACATTTACTCGATTGAAGATTTGGCGCAGCTGATTTTTGATTTGAAACAAGTTAATCCAAAAGCCTTGGTTTCAGTCAAACTGGTGGCAGAGCCCGGCGTTGGTACCGTTGCTGCCGGTGTAGCCAAAGCGTATGCCGATCTGATTACCATTTCCGGCTATGATGGCGGCACCGGCGCATCGCCACTAACCAGCGTCAAATACGCCGGCACACCGTGGGAACTCGGACTGACCGAAGCGCAGCAGGTATTGCGCGCCAATGGTCTGCGTGGTCGCGTTCGCGTACAAACCGACGGCGGCCTGAAGACCGGTTATGATGTGGTCAAGGCGGCCATTCTGGGCGCCGAAAGCTTCGGCTTTGGTACCGCCCCGATGATTGCGCTGGGTTGCAAATACCTGCGTATCTGCCACCTCAACAATTGCGCCACTGGTGTTGCCACCCAGGACGAACGCCTGCGCAGCCAGCATTTCATCGGCTTGCCTGACATGGTGGTGAATTTCTTTACCTTTGTGGCCATGGAAACCCGCGAATGGATGGCCAAGTTAGGTATCCGCAGCATGGCCGAGCTGATTGGTCGCGTTGACCTGATCAAACTGAGCGCCGGTCAAACCGAGCGACAAGGTCGCCTTAACCTGCAACCGCTATTGACCCAAGGCAACGTACCAGACAGCGTGCCGCGTTATTGCATGAGCGAATCCAATCCGTCGTTCGACCGTGGCGAACTGGCCGAACAAATGGTCTGCGATGCACGCGAGGCTATTGACCACGCCACGCCCGCCACGCTCACCTACCGGATTCGCAATACCAACCGCTCAATCGGCGCAAGGCTATCGGGTGAAATTGCGCGCGTGCATGGCGCCAAAGGCTTGCCCGATGGTTGCCTGACCATCCAGCTTACCGGTTCAGCCGGCCAAAGCTTTGGGGTATGGAACCATAACGGCCTTGATCTTCAACTGGAAGGTGATGCCAATGACTACGTTGGCAAGGGGATGTCGGGCGGCACCATTGCCATCCGTCCGCCCGCCAGTGCCACGTTTGTTGCCCACGAATCGGTGATTATCGGCAATACCTGTTTGTATGGCGCCACCGGTGGTCATCTGTTTGCCGCAGGTACCGCTGGCGAACGCTTTGCTGTACGTAATTCAGGCGGCAATGCGGTGATCGAAGGCGCAGGTGATCACTGCTGCGAATACATGACCGGTGGTTGCGTTGTCGTGCTGGGCGATACCGGCATCAACTTCGGTGCCGGCATGACGGGTGGTTTTGCTTTGGTTTACGACACGGCAGGCAAGTTTGCTGAACGGTATAACAACGAACTGATCGACATTCACCGCATTCACACAGAAAGCACTGCCGAATACCGGCATTTCCTGCGTACCCGGATTGAGGCCCACGTGACGCGCACCAACAGCGCGCGTGGCCGCCAACTGCTTGACAACTTCAGTGAAGCCGTCACGCACTTCTGGCTGGTCAAGCCCAAGGCCGTTACGCTGGACAGTTTGCTCAAGGATTAACCAACATGGCTGACGTATTTCAATTTATTAACACAGCGCGTCAGGATGGTGCCAAAACCCCAGCCGACGTTCGTCGCATGCAGTACCACGAAATTTATGCGCCGATGGACAAACATCTGGCCACGCAACAATCGGGGCGCTGCTTGTCTTGCGGCAACCCGTATTGCGAGTGGAAGTGCCCGGTTCACAACTACATTCCCAACTGGCTGCAACTGGTGCGTGAAGGCAAGCTGTTTGAAGCGGCAGAACTGTCGCACGCCACCAATTCATTACCCGAAGTTTGTGGTCGCGTGTGTCCGCAAGATCGTCTGTGCGAAGGATCCTGTACGCTCAATGACGGTTTTGGCGCGGTGACTATCGGCCAGGTTGAGAAATACATTTCGGACAATGCCTTCGCTGCGGGTTGGCGTCCTGACATGAGCAAAGTAGTACCCACCGGCAAACGCGTGGCCGTCATAGGTGCGGGGCCTGCCGGTCTGTCCTGTGCGGATGTACTGACCCGCAACGGGGTTAAAGCGGTGGTATTTGACCGCTATGATGAAATCGGCGGCTTGCTGACCTTTGGCATCCCAGAATTCAAAATGGAAAAAAGCATCATGCGCAACCGCCGTGCCATCTTTGAGGGCATGGGGGTTGAGTTTCGCCTGAGCACGGACGTTGACCATGCGCTAATGCAACAATTGCTGCATGATTATGATGCGGTGTTCATGGGCATGGGTACATACAACTTCATGCGCGGCGATTTTCCAGGTGAAGATCTGCCCGGCGTGCTCAAGGCGCTGCCCTTTTTAATCGGCAACGTGCGCAACAATCTGGGCTTGCCGGAAAACGGCTATGCCTTTGAAAGTATGCAAGGTCAACGCGTGGTGGTGCTGGGCGGGGGTGACACCGCCATGGACTGCAACCGCACCAGTATTCGTCAAGGCGCAGCCAGCGTTACCTGCGCTTATCGCCGCGACCAGCAAAACATGCCGGGCTCTCGGCGTGAATTCACCAATGCCACCGAAGAAGGCGTACAATTCTTGTGGAATCGCCAGCCAGTTGAAATCGTTGGCAACGGCAAGGTGGAGGGCGTTAAATTGGTAACCACCACGCTTGGCGAACCTGACGCGCGTGGCCGCCGCACCCCGGTGGTCGTCGAAGGATCAGAAGAAATCATCCCGGCTGATCGCGTGATTGTGGCGTTCGGTTTCCGTCCGAGCCCCGCACCTTGGTTTGCCGATGTCGGCATCACCACCGATCCTGCGGGCCGAGTGATTGCCGCCAAACAAACCCATGCCGGTCAAACCGCCAATCCGAAAATTTTCGCCGGCGGCGATATGGTGCGTGGCTCCGATCTGGTGGTAACGGCCGTCGCCGAAGGTCGCGAGGCGGCGCAAGGCATTCTCGGCTGGTTAGGTCTTTGGTAATTTTCTGTCACGAATCGGAACAATCATGAGTCACCTGCACAACGACCTTTTCCTGCGCGCATTAATGCGTCAGCCTACCGAACGGACCCCCCTGTGGATCATGCGTCAGGCTGGCCGCTATTTGCCTGAATACAATCAGACACGCGCACGCGCCGGTGATTTTCTCTCGTTATGCAAATCCCCCGACCTGGCCACCGAGGTCACACTGCAACCACTGGCACGCTTTCCCTTAGATGCCGCCATCCTGTTTTCAGATATTCTGACCATTCCCGATGCCATGGGTCTTGGGCTGCATTTTGTCGCGGGGGAAGGCCCCAAGTTTGAACGTCCTTTGCGGGAAGAGTGGGAAATCCGCGATCTGCAAGCGCCGGACCCCAGCCAAAAATTGCGCTATGTCATCGATGCTGTGCGTCAAATTCGCCATGCGCTGGATGGCAGCGTGCCGCTGATCGGCTTTTCCGGCAGTCCGTTTACCTTGGCATGCTACATGGTTGAAGGACAAGGGGGCACTGATTTTGCTCTGACCAAAAAAATGCTGTACCAGCGTCCGGACCTGCTGCACCATATTCTGAGCGTTAATGCCCAAGCCGTTACCGATTACCTGAATGCACAAACCGAAGCTGGTGCCCAAGCCATCATGATTTTTGATACGTGGGGTGGCGCACTTTCACACGAAGCCTATCATGCGTTTTCACTGGCCTACATGCAACAGGTAGTCGACGGTTTGGTTCGCGAACGAGAAGGTCGCCGGATACCGGTAGTCCTGTTTACCAAAGGCGGCGGATTGTGGCTTGAAGCCATGGCAGCCACCGGTTGTGATGCACTCGGATTGGACTGGACCTGCGACTTGGGTCAAGCACGACAACGCGTTGGGCATCAAGTGGCCCTGCAAGGCAATCTGGACCCTGCGCTGATGCTGACCGACCCCGCCACCATTGAACGTGAAGTCACACGCACCTTAGCCAGCTTTGGCAAAGGCCACGGCCATGTTTTCAATCTTGGCCATGGCGTCACCCCACAAGCCACACCGGAAAATGTCGCCGCATTGGTGGAAGCCGTACAACGGCTCAGCCCGGCCTGGCACGTCGATTAAATCTCAAACATCTGTTCAATCCCATGTCTCCTCCGCTCGGTGGCATGGGCCTGCCTGCCAAATAAAATCCATCTAAAGCACCTGCCCCGTTTTTTTAATCAACTCGCGCGTTCTCACTTGCGTTTTGTGCCATATTGAAATTTTATTCGATCGGGCGAATCAATAATAATGCCACGCTTTCATAACATCTCACTCTACAACAAAATCCTGCGCGATCATCACGCAAATTCACGAAAAGATCGGACTACGCAATGTGCTGGCGATTCGGACGCCAAACCATGCACTTGTCAAGCCACAGCATTGCGTAAAACCACATCAAACGATAGCAAACAAGGTTAAGAAAATAGCCTAGCCCATTCATCAAAAAGCGTTTTCTGAGTTACCCACACAAGCTGTGGATAATTATGTGCATAATGTGCGTGTTTTTCGCAAAATCCTCGTCCCATCAAGGTGTTTGCTAAATCGATCAAAAAGTTTGCAGGAAAATTAAAATATAAAAAACAATACGTTAATATTTTATTGCCGCTTCTTGATTGCAGCATGCAGATTATTTTCTGCTCAGCAAAATTGTGGGTAAACAACCCGCAAAACGCAACTTGCGTCAAGCGGAATCCACACAAAAACAGGAGATGAACAGCACATTACCGGGCGTGAAAATAACGCACACCACGCTCAGTCAAGATAGCAACCAACGGAACATCCCAGGCATCAACTGGCAGGAACGACATCGATTCTTGGCAGGCAAACGCCAATCCGACCGTACGCGGCGTTCGCCACACCTGACGGGTGTGCAAATACGCCAGGCTGGCGTCATAATAACCGCCTCCCATCCCCAATCGGTTACCAGCCCAATCGAAACCGGCCAGCGGCATCAACAGCAAGTCCAGATCACGTGCGCGCACGGCATGGGTGCGTGTTAATTCCGGAATGCCATGCCGGTTTTGTGTCCAACCGGCTTGGGCATGCAATCGGGCGAACCACAATTGACGTAAGTGACGTTCACGGGGGATTTGCGGCAAGAAAACCTGTTTACCGACGGCCAACAAGGCATTGATCAACGGTAGCGTATCAATTTCACTGCCACTGGACACAAACAAGCCTATGCGGTGATATCTGAGCAACCAGTTGGTATGTAAAAACTGTTTAACCAGCGTCAGCGCTGCCTGGCGCCGGACAAACCACGGCAATGCGCGTCGACGGGCGAGCAATTCGCGTCGTAGGGCTGATTTGGCAGGGAGAGCAATATCCGAAGGGGAGCCCCCGCAGATGCCGTTGGATTGCTGATCTTGAACCGAAGGTTCAAGGGGTCGCAGCGGGAATACTTCAGGCACATTAGTGTGTAACGCGCACAACAGCACTCACCTTTTGCCGCAACCGGTCATAAATTATTGGTTCAAAGAATTTACAACCCGAACGAACACCGCAGGGAACACAGAACACAGGAACCTGCTGATTACAAGGCATCAAACAAACTATCCTGCGGTTTGAGTGCATCATCGATCAACGACTCCATGTGTTGAATTCTACGCTGCACATGGCTGGTGTCAACATTAGATTGCAACGGGCGGTTTTGCATCTCAAACACAACGTTCAAGGCAGCCATCACCGCAACCCGCTCAATACCGATCACCTTGCCTTGCTCGCGTATTTCACGCATTTTAAGATCAAGATACTGCGAAGCATGAATCAAGGCTTCTTGATTTTCTTCTGCACACGCAAGGCGGTATTCACGCCCCATGATATATAAATCAACCGCTTTCTGTGACATCAGGCGTCCTCCGGCAAGTTGTCCAATAACACAGCCAAGCGTTCCGACGCTTGTTCTACGCGGTCTTTTAATTGCTTGTTTTGGTCATTGACCACCGCCACATGTTGGCGCAAACGCTGATTTTCCATCTGCAGTGTGCGATACTGGGTTAACAACGCGCCCAATTTGATTTCCAGAGAGTTGATTTCAGCATCCATGTTCGTACTATAATTGGTAAGATTCTGTTCCGTCAACAATAACCCTCAACCCGGCAACCGGTCAAGGACAACTCAATGGATTCTTCCTTTTCATTCGTTGATCCACTCAGCGATTTCGATACCAGCAACCCCTTACATCCCGATGCCCGTGAATACCCCGGCAAAACGCAACAAGGCAAAGAATGTCGGTTAATCGACAATACCGGTAAATGTTTACCGGTTGAAGATTGTCATGACCTGCTGGCGGCGTTGATCGAAAACCAGTTATTCGGCTTTCGCAGCCTGTCGGCACAGGGCGGCGACACCATCAGCCTCGATCGGCGCGAATCCAGTCATATTCAGATTGGTGACGATTTATACCGTTTGGTCGTTTTTCGGTACGAAGCACGAATTGAAAACTTCTAGCCGGCCATTCCACCCGCAGAGGAAACAGCGTCGGCTGGCATTGACCCGCTGTCCTGAACAGCGACAAACCGGCGCTGTTCGATGGACGTAAGCCTACCCTAGCCCGATCTTGTCATAATTAACGCACGTCTCTCTTGTCTTCTGTTCCATATTGAAATTTTATTCA
>DDOT01000021.1:0-899 GCA_002341815.1 Thiobacillus sp. UBA2487
TGATCAGCGATCGGTCCATTGCCTATGGCATTGCCGAGGCATGCCACCGGGAAGGCGCACAATTGGCTTTCAGTTATCAAGGCGAAAAAATTGCCGACCGTGTGGCTGAGCTTGCCGGACATTTTGGCAGCAGTATTGTCTTGCCCTGCGATGTGGCCAGTGACGAAGAAATCGATAACCTGTTCGCAGCATTGGGCCAACACTGGGATGGACTGGATGGGATCGTTCACGCCGTGGCTTTTGTGCCTAAAGTGGCACTGGCTGGCGAGTTTCTNNGATTCGGTCAATCGCGAATATTTCCGCATTGCCCACGATATCAGTGCCTATAGCTTCGCCGCACTCGCCAAAGCCGGTTACCCGATGATGGAAGGTCGCCGTGGCGCCCTGCTGACCTTATCCTACCTCGGTGCGGTACGCTCTGTTCCGCATTACAATGTCATGGGCCTCGCAAAAGCCAGCTTGGAATCCAGCGTATATTACATGGCCCAAAGCCTTGGACCGCGCGGTTTACGAGTCAACGGCATTTCCGCCGGCCCCATCAAGACCTTGGCAGCGAGCGGCATCAGTGGATTCAGCCGTATTTTGAACCATGTTGAAAAAAATGCCCCCTTGCGGCGCAACGTTACCATCGAAGAAGTTGGCAACACGGCGGCATTCTTGCTGTCNNGATTTGTCCAGCGGCATTACGGGCGAGATTACCTATGTCGATGCCGGGTTCAGCACCACCATGGGGGTTGTCGAAGAGTAGCCCATCGCGCATTACCAAACCAACGATCTGTACGCGCCCTGACTGCACCGTTTAGGGCGCGGTTAGGCGTCCTGCCTCCGGTCCGACGGCCGCGCGCCCCCAACGGCCGCGCGCCAAACCGGCAAAAACAGAATCAGTGCGCCATCAACAG
>DDOT01000021.1:972-1149 GCA_002341815.1 Thiobacillus sp. UBA2487
GAGTTGGTTAGCGTCAGGGTTTGGACCGGCCTGCACCCGCGTGACCCGCACCAGATGATAGTTGCCAGATGCATCGGTTTGCCCCAGATAGGCCGGTAACTTATGTGCATCTGCCGCAAACACATCTGTCAGCATAGTGGGCGGCACACCATCCGCATGCATGCGAGAGATCCATGT
>DDOT01000021.1:1165-4695 GCA_002341815.1 Thiobacillus sp. UBA2487
TCCTTGCCTTGTTGCAAACTCGCCAAGATCGCAGCTCCGCGCGTCGCCAATGCCGCTTTTTGCGATTCCGCCTGTAACAAAGCGATAATTTGCGGTTTGACTTCCGCCAATGACTGTACGCGTGCCGGCTCGGATTGCAACAAACGGGCAGCCACCAATACATTCGGCGACACCTCGATCGCCGCCGTATTATGACGGTGTTTCAGCACATCATCGGAAAACAGGGCCTGCCGAATTTTATCACCAGCCAACAGCGATGTTTCACTGCCGGAACGGGTCACCCAGCCAGAGGTTTGTTCGACCAAGCCGAGCGATTTGGCTGTTGGTGCCAAATCATCAGACTGTTCAAATACTTGATTACTGAATCGCTCCGCCGCATCAGCAAATTGTTTTTCTGCGCGCTGCTTCTGCAACTCTGCCACGATATCATCGCGCACGCTGGCCAAATCACGTGTGACAGCGGGCCGCACACCGGTGAGCTGAATGATGTGATAGCCAAAATCACTCAGAACTGGCGGAGATATTGCATTCAGTTTCATGGAATAAACCGCATCGGCAAATGGTTTCACCATGGCTCCGCGTTCAAACCACCCCAAATCACCACCTTGGGCTGCCGATCCGGGGTCGGCCGAATACTGTTTGGCCAATGCAGCAAATCGTTCTGGATGCTGCTGTAATTGTTGTTGAATGTCTTGCGCCTGTTTTAACGCCGCAGCGTGTTTTTGTGCATTATCGGCTGGAGAAACCGCAATCAAAATGTGACGGGCCTGGCGCGTTTCTGGCTGGGCATACTGAGCAAGATGTTCGTCGTACCACGCTTTGATGTCCGTATCACTGACCTTTATCTGGCTGGCCAAACTGTCTTCCGACAACACCAGATAAGCAAACTTGGCACGCATTGGCAAGGTGAAATCTGCAATATGCGCTTTGTAATACGCTGCAATTTTTGCATCATCCGGCACAACCACCGGTTGATCTTTGACTTGCAACGTAACAGCACTGATTTCGCGCTGCTGATCGAATGCAGCAAAAAACAACCGGGCAGACACCGACGGTATTTGTTGTGCATCGGCAAATGCCGCTCGCAAATCTTGCATCATCAACTCGTCGCGCGCCATCTGTTCAAATTGTTTAACAGCCAAGCCTTGCTGACGCAAGACCATTTGGTAGGTTTCCAAATCAAACTTGCCGTTTTTTTGAAATGCCGGAATAGCACCAATGAATGTCGCCAGTTGGCTGTCACTCACCACCATCCCCAAGCGCTGCGCCTCGGCAACCATAGCACGCTGACGCACCAACGAATCCAAAACTTCCTTACGCATGCGCGGGTCATCCATGGCCTTCACCGCATCCGGCCCCAATGTCGCACGCAAGCGCTCGGCTTGCTGCTTGATGGCGTGCTCATACGTCAACATGCTGATTTTTTGACCATCCACCGTCGCTACGACATCAGCACCCGCGTTATGGTTGAAATATGAATTGATGCCGAACAATGCAAACGGCACTGTCACCAGCGTTAGAATAATCTTGGCCAGCCAACCCTGATTGCGCTCACGTATCCATTCCAGCATGCAAATACTCTTCCACAAAATTCCTGCTTTGTCACACGACAAATTCCGATGGCCATTATAACCGAATTGGCTTATCCCTGCTGTATCACACAACGCCTGCCACAGAAACCCACGGTTTTGCGCCGATATGTGGCTCAAGCATCGTCCTTCATTATTTCAACAATTAGCCATAATTTTCATTATATAATCCGCACTAACCAAACAGGTCACTAAAATGAATTCTTCTCCGCCGCACATTCTTGACGATTACCACAAAGCGATCTTCATGCACAATGCAGCCGGCATTCTGATTGTGGATCGCGTGCGCAACATCGTTGATCTCAACCCGGCTTTATCGGCAATGCTGCATTTCAGCCCTGATGAATTGATCGGAGAATCAGTCATCAAAATTCATTTCAGCTCAAAAACCTATCAACAATTTCAATCATCCTTTGACAAAGCATTCAACTCAACCGGCACTGTTCAAACCGAGTATCAATTCCGGCGCAAAGATGGCAGCACCTTGTGGGCAAAAATCCTTGGCGCCCGAATCAACCTGAGCAATGGAGACCCCGGTGTTTTATGGAGTATGGTTGACACAACCGACTTACATGACATGCAAGAACAACTGGCTTATCAAGCCTATCATGACGCATTGACCGGCTTACCCAATCGTCGGGCACTGGATGAACAGCTTGGACACATGATGCAGGTGGCCAGATCAAACCATACACCCTTGCTGGTCGGATTGATCGATCTGGATAACTTCAAACCAATCAACGACACCCATGGTCATGACGCAGGCGATGAAGTACTGCGGGTGGTCGCCAAACGTTTGCGCAGCACATTGAGTGGTGAAGATTTTATTGCGCGCCTCGGCGGCGATGAATTTGTTCTGGTATTACACAATCTGGGCACACAAGAAACCATTGATCAGGTTTTTACCCGCATCCATCATGTCTTGCAAGCCCCGATCCGACTACATGACAGTACCATGGTGCAGGTAGGTTTGAGTGCCGGAACAGCACAATTCCCTGATGATGAATCAGCAATCCCTGATATTTTGTTACGGTATGCCGATCAAGCCCTTTATGCCAGCAAAATGCTCAAGCAGGAGCGTGCCCATGCCTGGGCCCGGTATGGCATGAAGGTTCGCTTCAAGCAAAATGCCTTTCAACATCAACTTGAAACCTACGGGCCGCGCGTATGGTATCAACCTGTAGTGGATATTCAACAAGGCATCATCGTTGGTTTCGAAGCATTGGCGCGTTTTACGGACGAAAACGGAAATATTGTAGAGCCAAAAACGTTTTTACCCCAACTCAGCAATACCGATTTAACCACGCCAACCACCAAGGTTTTTGCGCAAGTTTTACACGACCTGCCCTCCCTTGACCACGCGAGCGGAAGCGCGCCTTGGGTGTCCATCAACCTGCCACCGCAAGCCGTGAATGCCGCGCTGGTTGCGACGTTAAAAGCCATTTTGCTTCAATCAGGTGCGTCGGGTGAACGCATTACGTTTGAAATCATGGAAGGCAGCAACTTTGACGAACAAATGCTCGCCATCAACCACCTTATCGAACTCAAGACCATTGGCATCAAATTGGCCATCGATGACGTCGGGGTGGGATATGCTTCATTACAAAGAATCCGTGAACTTCCCATCGACAAAATCAAGCTTGATCAAACCTTTGTACGTTCGTTGCAACAACACCCAAAAGACATGCACTTTGTACACTCCATTCAAGAACTGGCGCATGGCCTCAACCTGGAACTCATCGTTGAAGGCATTGAATCGCCCGCCATCTTAAATGCGATGCACGTCTTGGGCATACAATTTGTACAAGGCTTCTATCTATATCAACCCTTGCCGCCAGAGCGCATCGCATCGCAAGTACACGCCCAACCCATTGACACCGCTGCGATGCACCACCCTTGCTTGCTGGGTATCTATACAGCCCAAGTCACCATACATCAAAA
>DDOT01000096.1 GCA_002341815.1 Thiobacillus sp. UBA2487
ATGTGGCTGGCGCCGGACGTCGTCCAGCAACCAAACGACTTTTCTGGCGACCCGGTTGACTGATACCCCACAACGCATTCAATTCGTCCGGGCTTAATCTTGCCAGTTCTGCTGCTCGCTTGCGCAATACCAACGCCAGCGCGGGAGCCTCAATTTGCATCAGCAATGGTTTTAATTCATTTAAAAATGCACTACACCCTTCTTCATGCCGTAAATCATGATGTTGCGTCAAATGCCTGAACAAATAGGCCGATAAGGGCAAACTGTGTTCCTGAGCAAATCGTTCAAATGCTTCACGCCCGTATGTTCGCACGTAACTATCCGGGTCGTGTTCGTCCGGCAAAAATAAAAACTGTAACTGACTGGTATCGGTCAACACCGGCAGCCCTTGTTCAAGCGCTCGCCATGCAGCCCGCTGCCCAGCTTTATCACCATCAAAACAAAAAATGATGTTGTTGGTATGGCGCAGCAATTTTTTTACATGCACAGGCGTTGTTGCGGTTCCTAACGTAGCAACCGCCCAATCCACCCCATATTGCGCCAATGCAACAACATCCATATACCCTTCCACCACCAGCACACGATCTTGCTGGCGTATGGCATTGCGCGCCTGAAACAGACCGTAAAGTTCCTGCCCCTTCTGAAACAGCACCGTTTCGGGTGAGTTCAGGTATTTCGGCTCGCCTTTGTCCAAAATCCGTCCGCCAAATCCAATCACACCACCCCGAGCGTTGTGAATTGGGAACATAATTCTGTCACGAAAACGATCGTACCGCCGCCCGTTCTCATTGTTGATCACCAAACCGGTTTCCACCAAGGCAGACGCGTCATAATCCACCACCGCATCTGCCAGATTGCGCCAGCCATCAGGGGCATAGCCCAAACTGAAACGCGCTGCAATTTCTCCGGTCAAGCCACGTTGTTTCAAATACGAAACAGCGCGCGGCGTCGATTTCAACTGCTGTTTATACCACTGGGTTACAGTCAGCATCAAATCGTTTAAATCTGGTGATGCCATCCGTTTTTCAGGTGCCGCACTGCGCTGATCAGGAACCTGCATACCCGCTTGGTCTGCTAGCGAACGAATTGCCTCCACATAACCAAGTCCAGCATATTCCATCAAAAAACCGATCGATGTACCATGCGCTCCGCAACCAAAACAGTGATAAAACTGTTTGGTGGGCGACACAGTGAACGAAGGAGACTTTTCCTGATGAAACGGACAGCAGGCCTGAAAATTAGCACCTGCTTTTTTTAGCGGCACATAGCGCGCCACAACATCGACAATATCAACACGAGACAGCAGGGTTTGAATAAAATCTTGCGGTATCATAAGGCTACGCCAACCCCATCAAACCAACACAACTGCCTGCTGCGCTCACAAAACGAGGCTGCGCACCAAAAACGATCAGTCAAGCACCAAGCATCGATTTGATACGCGCAGAAACCTGCGCCATATCAGCACGACCTGCCAAGGCAGACTTGACTTGTGCCATCACCTTGCCCATATCTTTGATATCTTTAGCACCGCTCGCATCTATTGCTGCACGAATGCTGGCGTCAATTTCCTCAGACGTAGCCGCCACCGGCATGTATATTTGCAATACACTCACTTCGAAATGCTCTGCATCTGCCAGGTCTTGCCGACCGGCCGCTTCATATTGGGCGATCGAATCACGGCGCTGCTTGAGCATTTTATCGACAATCGCAATGACTTGGGCATCGTCCAATTCAATCCGCTCATCTACTTCGCGCTGCTTCATCGCAGACAACAATAAACGTAAAGCCCCCAGACGCGCAGTTTCCCGCGCACGCATGGCGGCTTTCATGTCTTCGGTAATTCTGGATCTCAGATTCATCCGACACTTTCATACAAAAAACATGATGTTAATCAACCGCAGATGCGGTCAATCAACCAAAAGCAGGTCAGCTTGTGCTGCTTAGTACATCTTGGGAGGAAGCATTTGGCTACGAATCCGCTTATAATGGCGCTTAACAGCGGCGGCCAGTTTGCGCTTGCGTTCTGCGGTTGGCTTTTCATAAAACTCACGAGCACGCAACTCGGTCAGCAGACCTGTTTTTTCAACAGTGCGCTTGAAACGACGCATAGCAACTTCAAACGGCTCATTTTCCTTGACGCGAACACTTGGCATGTAAATGAAACTCCAAAACAGGGGGAGAAAAAAGAAAGATTATAGCCCAACGGCACGAATTTTCCAACTAGCAAAACAGCATTTTTCCTTATCTGGCACAGATTCGTGTGACTAACTTCCGCATCGCGCAGATCCCCAATCCAAAACGATTGATAAAAACCTGTGCCCTTCACATCGATCAGCATTCGCCTTAACGCACATGGACTGCTAGAATATAGCCTATGAGTTATCAGGTACTGGCGCGCAAATGGCGCCCACGCAATTTTTCCGAGCTGATGGGGCAAGCGCATGTTGTTCGCGCCCTGACCAACGCGCTCGACCAAAACCGGCTACACCACGCCTGGTTGTTTACCGGCACCCGTGGCGTCGGCAAGACGACCATTGCGCGCATTCTGGCAAAGTCACTCAATTGCGAAACCGGCATTACTGCCTCGCCATGCGGCGTTTGCTCAGCCTGTCAGCAAATTGATACCGGGCGCTATGTTGATCTGATTGAACTCGATGCTGCATCCAATACCGGCGTCGACAGCATGCGCGAGGTTCTGGACAACGCGCATTACGCCCCTACGGCCGGACGTTTCAAAGTTTACATCATCGATGAAGTGCATATGCTGTCACGCTCGGCCTTCAATTCCATGTTAAAAACCCTGGAAGAACCCCCCGAGCACGTCAAATTCATTCTGGCAACCACCGATCCGCAAAAAATTCCGGTGACTGTGCTTTCGCGCTGCTTGCAATTCAATTTAAAGCAAATGACGCCGATGCAGATCAGCACCCATCTGCAACATATTTTGCAACAAGAATCCATCAACGCTGAATCTGCCGCCATTAACCGGATTGCCCATGCTGCCCGTGGCAGCATGCGCGATGCACTATCACTGCTGGACCAGGCTATTGCGCATTGCGGGGGTGATATCCGGGACGACCGGGTGCAGGAAATGCTGGGCGGACTCGACCGTGCCGGGCTATGCGGGTTGCTGGATGCCATTGCCGATGCCAATGGGCCAACGTTACTGGAACGCTCTGCCAATTTAAGTGAACGAAGCATTGATCATAGCGCCGCTTTACAGGAATTGGCGCTTATTTTGCATCAAATTTCGCTGTACCAAACCATACCATCTGCCATCGCAGAAGACACGCCTGATTTAAACCTGATTAGCCAACTTGCTGATCGACTAAACCCGGATACGGTACAGCTATATTATCAGATATGCCTGCTTGGTAAACGCGACTTGCCTTTGGCCCCCGATGAAACGTCCGGCTTCAACATGACATTGCTGCGCATGTTGACGTTTTATCCAGACCAACCAACCGGCAACCAGCCGGTTTTAGCCAAGCACCATTCCGCACAGGATCAACCAACCCGTGCCGTTACCGCCACGTCAAGCAACAGCACAGCATCAACCAAAAGCAACCCGCATATACTGAACGACAACCCTGCACCACTGATTATTCAATCTGATCCGCCCATAACCAGCCGAACATCGATTGAGATTGATACACCCGAAACAATGACGCAACCCACGTCGCCAGACATTGCGGCACCTTTGCCAACCAATGCAATACAATGGGCAGAGTTGGTGAAACGCTTGCGTCTGGGAGGGCAGGCACGCATGTTGGCTGCAGAATGCGAACTGGTTGAAATCACCGGCCACACCATCCACCTGCGACTGGCTCAAGAACATCGGCATCTCACCGATCCTGGTTATCAAACCCGCTTGTGCGAGGCATTGGAAAAGCATTTTGGACTGCCCATTCGTCTGCAACTGCACTTGGCAGAAGGCGAAACCAATTCGCCGCAACGCCAACAAACTGAAGCCCGCGAACGTTTGCAAGCCGATGCCGAGCAAGCGGTGCAAAACAACCCGCTGATACAAGATATTATTCAACAAATGGATGGACGCGTGATTTCTATCACGCCCATCGCCAACAGTTAAGCAAGGAGTACACATGATTAAAGGTGGTATAGGCAATCTGATGCGGCAAGCCCAGCAAATGCAGGGAAACATGCAAAAAATGCAGGAAAAGCTGGCAGAAATTGACGTGGAAGGTGTTGCTGGGGGTGGTTTGATCAATGTAACCATGAATTGCCGCAACATGGTAAAGCGCATTCACATCGACCCCAGTTTGCTGAGTGATGACAAAGACATGCTGGAAGACCTGCTTGCTGCTGCCGTGAATGATGCCGTGCGCAAGGCTGAAGCAACTGCTCAAGAGAAAATGAGCGGTTTTACTGCCGGACTGAACTTGCCGCCCGGATTCAAACTGCCGTTCTGATGAAGCCGACCAATCCGCTGGACGAATTGATGCAGGCATTGCGCGTTTTGCCAGGCGTGGGACCAAAATCAGCGGCTCGCATGGCTTATCATCTATTGCAGCACGATCGCCAAGGCGCCAAGCGTTTGGGTTTGGCGCTCGATAGTGCATTAAATGGCCTGCACCCCTGCAGCCAATGCAATAATTTCAGCGAAAGTCCTGTTTGTCGGCTTTGTAGCTCAAACGAGAGAGACAATACCCAACTTGCCGTGGTAGAAATGCCTACCGATCTGGTCATGATGGAACAAACGCGCAGCTACCACGGGCTGTACTTTGTCCTGATGGGGCGGCTTTCGCCACTGGACGGCATGGGACCGCACGACATTCACCTGGATAAATTGATAGCGCGCGCTTGTGATGGCATCGTACAGGAAGTGATCCTTGCCACCAACTTCACCATGGAAGGCGAAGCAACCGCCCACGCAATCACCGAACTACTCAATGCACGCGGAATTGCTGTCAGTCGGCTTGCTCGCGGCGTCCCGCTTGGTGGCGAGCTTGAACACGTTGACCCAGGCACCCTGGCCCAAGCGCTGGCCGACCGCCGCCCACTGTCCCTGCCATGACTATTACCGCACCAACCACACCTCAACCATGCCCGCTGTGCAATACGGTGGGAGAAAAGGTATTGTGGAAAAATAACCGGTTGCGCATCATTTTGGTTGACGATGCCGACTACCCCGCCTTTTGCCGTGTTATCTGGCAGCAACACTGCGCAGAGATGAGCGATCTGGCAGTACAAGACCGACAATATTTGATGCACGTCGTTTTCACGGTCGAGTCTTTGTTGCGCGAAGGATTGAATCCGGACAAGATCAATCTGGCGAGCTTGGGCAACCTTGTACCACACCTGCACTGGCACATCATTCCTCGCTTTCGCGACGACCGACATTTCCCCAATCCGGTTTGGGGGGAGTTTACCCAACATCAATCGTGGCGGCGCGCAACGATTGATGAGGCGTGGCTAATCAACCGGCTAAAGCAGAAACTAGATTAACCCGATCTTTTCACAAATCAACGCGCGCCCTGTCTTGCGTTTCATATTGAAATATTATTCAATTGGGCGTATGAATAACGGCGCTACGCTTTCATCAAATTTCACCCTGTAACAAAATTTCGCGTGATCATCACGCGAATTCATGAAAAGATCGGGTTAAAAACGCAAATGATGATTCAGAATCGCTTTTTTCCCGCCACGGGGATGCCGGACCGGGACTGGTGGCATGCGTTGTGGCCCAGTCCGGATGACATCATTGCTGCTTTACGCATCAAGCGTGGCATGACGGTCGTCGATCTGGGCTGCGGCTACGGCTATTTTACCGCTGCCCTTAGCCGGCGGGTTGGACCGGGGCGCGTCATCGGATTCGACCTTGACTCAGTGTTGCTTGAACAGGCGAAAGCAACCTGTGCAGGGATGACAAACTGCGACTGGCTGCTGGGGGACGCTATGGCGTTAAGCCGTCTGCTTGACGCGCCGGTGGACTATGTATTGATCGCCAACACCTTCCACGGCGTACCGAACAAGTCAGCATTGGCCAATGAAGTCGCAACGGCGCTGAAGCCGGACGGACAATTCGCCGTTGTCAATTGGCATCCCCTGCCACGCGAACAAACCACCGTCCTGAATCAACCACGCGGGCCAAGCACCGAACTGCGCATGTCGTCAGAACAAACCCGTGCGGTGGTCGAACCGGCCGGCTTCACGTTGGAAACGTTGATCGAGTTGCCGCCCTACCATTACGCAACCATCTTCGTCCGCGCGAACGAATGTTGAACCAATGTTAATGGCCAAGCAGACCAATCAGCAAAAAACATCATTAATGCGAGATTACAGATATTTTGCTGACGTCCCCTGCCAGCCGATGTCAAACATGGGATCATTCCAACTTAGCCCGATCATTTCATGAATTCGCGTGATGATCACGCGGGATTTTGTTACAGAGTGGAATGTTATGAAAGCGTGGCGTAGTTGTTCATACGCCTAAA